>CAYWNG010000078.1:0-16469 GCA_964458685.1 uncultured Pirellulaceae bacterium | reverse complement strand
CAAGTTTCGTCGTGAGATGCTGTTTTCGGTCGTCATAATTTCTCCAGTTGAAGTTTTATTGCCGGTGTGGCAAGCCTCTAGTATACGTGCGGAGGTTTGTTTGAAAATAGCAATAAATTAGCTATTTTTATTAGGTTTTATCAAACTATTGACTTCACCGAGTAGCATCGGTCGAGTCGTTCAACGAGACGCTGGAGAGAAGTTGCCTAACGAAGTTTGAGCTCGCCCTGGGTGTTCCAGCCATGCAAGAACACACGCGTTAGTAGAAATAGTTGAGCGAAAGGATATGGTTAGAGCGTACCGAAGGACCGGATTGATCGATGGTCTGATTCAGGTACCCAATCTCAAATCGACCTCGAGTTGCGAATCGATTCTCGATTCCTAACCCCAAGAAAAGTCGATTCTGATCAAACCCCGTTTCGGCTCCCCAGTCGGTGTTGTTCAAATGAAAGAAGGTCTCATTCCAGGCGACTAGGCTAAGGTTAGGTCGCGCCTGAAGCTTGCGTTGCGCCCGAAAAAACTGACGCCATCTCAAGCCTACGTCATCGCCAGTTTCAACGTACCTTTGCTCGTATCGAAGACGGATTACATAATTCATTACTTCTGACTTTGGAGTCCACATCCACTGCTGCCAAATTCGATGTTCATCGAAATTGTCCCCCGTGATTGGCGAATTATGAATCCAAGCGTAACCACCCCAAAGAGTCGTGTTCTCTTCAATCTCGAGGCCGATTCCGGGGCGAATAAGGCTTTGCTGCAAACCATCTGCATCTTCCAGCAAACGAAGCTGGCTGTCGAACCACCACTTCAGCTTGAGCTTCTGCGGATCGCGGATCTTTAGATCATCGTTCCCAAAAAAGGCGAGCCACATCCCACCGTCATGGATCGTTTGAGCGTGGAGATTGGAAATCAACCCAAGCGAAGCAGCAGCGACGAAGCACCGTGTCCATGCGAACAACAATTTGAGCATTTGATTTGGTTCACTTGGTGCGTTGACGGTAGAACATCTCTAAACGAGATATCGGGGTTTATCGACACTCCCAAGCGGGGCCTTGAGACTTACCCCAGTCAGTTGGTCTATCTGATGCGGAATACGACATGCCCAAAAAAGTCGTGTCAAGCGAAACGACGATTTCAATACGGACTAGCATTGAATTTGAAGGACGCGACCCCCAGTTCTAAGCAACAACTTAAGCAAGCATCGCAACAAGTTCTGAACTTGTCACTTGCATGGCTGGGAGTTAGACTCAACCAAGAATTTGGCAGGGAACTCGTTGTGCTACGTGATGCTTAGAGGAGAACGTTGTGTGTCCCATCGTCCCCCTAAATGATACGTTATTGAGCGACGAACAATTTTTGGCAGTGCATCTACTAGGCACCAGTCGAACTTTCGCCTTGGCTATTCCTTTGCTGACTCTAGAGCGTCGGCGACAAATCGGCCTGAGTTATCTGTTGTTTCGCGTAGCCGATAGCATTGAAGATGCGCCACAGGAAGACGTTTCCTTGAAGAAACGGCTACTTGCTGGCTTGAAGGATTGTCTCGATGCAGCCTGCGACGAAGGATCTTCCCAATCGCGAAGCACTGCACCGCCAAATCTGTCAGGACTTTGGCCCGAGCATGGCCCGACAGGCCGACTACTGCTTGAGTTTCCTCAACTGCTGGACATCTTCAAGCGAACACCCCTATCGGTCAGGCAAACGATAGGTAAGGCACTCGCAGCAACCATCGCGGGCATGATCAGTTTTATTGATAATTCGCAAAACACCCCCAATCAGATTCAGATCCAGACTCTCAGTGAACTCCGATTGTACTGTTATGTGGTGGCTGGCATTGTGGGTGAAATGCTCACCGAGGTTTTCGTGTGCCACCACGACGTCCCACAATTGGAACATGTCGAGTTACGTCAGCGAGCCACGGGCTTCGGGGAGTTCTTGCAGTTGATCAATATACTCAAGGACTCTTATCAAGACGCTGCCAGCGGTCGTCTGTTTATTCCTGTTGAGGCTTCGCGCGATAGTGTTCACGAGTTGGCTCGAGAGGGACGCGCGGAGGCGATCAAGTATATTCACGCTTTGGAGAAAAGCGGTTTCCCCTTAGACATCATTCAATTCTGCCGTTTCATCTATTTGCTAGCGGATGGTTCTTTGAAGAAACTTGTCGACCATGGGTCTGGCAGTAAGTTAACTCGCGATGAAGTGATGCGGATACTCGCGGATGTTAGTACAGGATCTTCGAGCGTATCACTTTGTCTCTAGGCTTACCAAACTTGCTAGGCTCGCCAAACGTGAACCTGGCTTAGCCGGCAAAAGCTGAAGAACGCCTACTCGCATTGACAGACGGATTGACAATCGATAGGCTCGATTTCGATCGTTCAACTCCTTATGGTGATAGGAAGACGCAATGGCAAGGATGCCAGCGAACAGGAAGAAGATTTGCATTATTGGCGCTGGTCCTGGAGGACTGGCAAATGCGATGCTGATGGCACAAGCCGGTGCAGACGTCACGGTCTTCGAGCGTGCGGACCGCGTTGGCGGTCGTTGTGCGGCGATCGAGGCCGATGGGTTTCGGTTTGATACCGGCCCAACGTTCTTTCTTTATCCTCGCGTGCTTGAGGAGATCTTCAGCGCGGTGGGTCGCAACATGTGGGAAGAGATTCCCATGAAGCGACTGGACCCTCAGTACCGACTTGAGTTTGGTGCCGGCGGTCGAATCGACGCCACTCCAGACCTGGATCGTATGCGTGCCCAAATCGCAAGCATCGCCCCTGGTGATGCGGATTCTTTCGTGCGTTTCATGAATGAGAATCGAACCAAGCTAGAGAGGTTTCGACCGATTCTTGAATCCCCATTCAGCAGCATGCTTGACTTGCTGAGACCTTCGGTATTGAAGGCAGTCAACTGGGTGCGTCCATGGCGATCCGTGGCAGATGATCTGAGCAAACATTTCTCTGATCCACGTTTGGTAACTGCGTTTTCCTTTCAATCCAAATACTTAGGCATGTCTCCATTCCAGTGTCCGAGTCTGTTCACGATTCTGGCCTTTCTGGAGTATGAGTATGGGGTCTTTCATCCCACCGGAGGCTGCGCGGCAGTCAGTGAGAAGATGGCCGACGTCGCTCGTGAAATGGGTGTTGACATTCGACTGAATGAGCCGGTCGACAAGCTGTACTTCGAAGGCCGCAAGGCGGTGGGGCTGAGGACCAACCGAGGCGATCAAGCGTTCGATTCGCTGGTCATCAATGCAGATTTTGCACAAGCGATGAAATCCTTGGTCCCTGATCATCTTCGAAAATCATGGAACGACAAGAAGTTGGATCGCAGCAAGTACTCGTGTTCAACCTTCATGCTCTATCTGGGCATCGAAGGCAAATACGAAGATCTTCCACACCACACGATCTATATCGCAAAGGACTACCAGCGCAATTTGGACGAGATTGACCGCTTGAAGGTCCTTTCGGAAGATCCTTCTATCTACGTTCAGAACGCGTGCGTGACTGACAAGACACTAGCGCCTGAAGGCATGAGCACGCTATATGTTCTTGCGCCGGTGACCAACCAGAGTCCGCATGTCGACTGGAAGTCACAGACTTCGATGTTTCGGAAGCGTGTTCTACAGCAGATGGCCAAGATCGGACTACACGATGTCCAGGAGCGTATTCGCTTCGAGAAAGTTGTCACACCCGATGATTGGCAAAACAGCTATCAAGTCTTTCGCGGTGCGACCTTCAACCTGGCTCACAATCTCGGGCAGATGCTGCATGCGCGGCCAAGAAATCGATTTAATGATCTTCAGCAAGTCTACTTGGTCGGCGGAGGAACGCATCCAGGCAGTGGACTACCTGTGATCTACGAATCCGCGCGGATCTCAGCGCGGCTGATGTGCAACGCGCTACAGCTTGAGTTTCCAGAAGCTCTGCCGGTCACCAGCCTACCAATGGCACCAGCGGCTAAGCGGAGGGCTGCGTGATGGAAGCAAGCACTTTGCAGAGTGTTCGTTGTGAGTCAGGGGCGGCCCTGCCTGCATCCCTGCTGGGAGCGACGTGCGAAAACGCCACGCCCATTGCAACCGCGCCCATTGCAGCCACACCCATTGCAGCCGCGCGATCTGCTGCCGATGACCAACTTGCAAAGTGCATCTCGCTTTCGTTGACAAGTGCTCGAGCTGCGCAAGTGGCGTGGGCTAGTCGAGGCCTAAAAGATCGACTGAGCGTCTTGAAAAAACTGCGATTGAAGATTGCCAGTGATCCTTGTGCGCTAGCCAGTACGATCCAGCGAAACAATCGAGCCGAGACGCTGGCTGCAGAGGTCCTACCGCTACTAGATGCTTGTCGATTCCTGGAAATCGAAGCTGGTCGAATTCTGAGGGAATCCGCAATTGGTTCGCGGGGTCGCCCTACATGGCTTTGGGGCAATCGCATCGTCTTGCGACCTGAACCGCTGGGCATTGTCCTGATCATCGCCCCTTCCAACTATCCTCTGATGTTACCTGGAATCCAGACGCTACAAGCGATCGCTGCCGGTAACGCAGTTTTAATCAAGCCCGCCGATGGTTGCTCGGAACCGGTACAAGCCTTGGCCGCACTGGCTGAACAGTGTGGCTTGCCGGATGGTTTAATCCAAGTACTGCCAGAGTCCACTGCGGCGGCGACACAGGCGATGCGTCAAGGTGTTGATAAAGTCTTCCTTACTGGATCAGCTCAAACCGGTAAAGCGGTCAGCCGAGAACTTGCTGAATCGACGACTCCTTCTGTCATGGAACTGTCTGGTTGCGACGCTGTGTTCGTACTGGAAGATGCCGATTTGGAATTGGTCTCTAATTGCCTGCTGTTTGGACTGACGCTAAATAACAGTCAAACCTGCATGGCTCCACGACGTGTCTTTGCAACCAATCACCAGGTAGACACGATCTTGGCGTTGCTGAAGACCAAGCTTGCAGAATACAGTCGTAACGCGGCCGCCCAACCGCTCGGCCAGATCCAGGGCTTGGCCGAAGCGAAGATCTATGAGGCTCTTACTAACGGCGCTGTGTTGGCACTAGGCCATATTCGGGAGGATGATTCGCCTGCGCTCAAGGGTGTTGCCGTACTGGACCATGTTACGGCGGAAATGTCGATAGCGCAGTCGGATATCTTTGCACCAGTTCTATCTTTTCTGCGAGTCGATTCTGAACAGCAAGCTCTAGAACTAAGCCGCCAATGTCCATTTGCGCTAAGCGCATCAGTATTTGGCTCGGCCGCTCGTTGCCAGCAGTTTGCCCGTAGCGTCTATGCAGGCTGTGTTGTGATCAACGACGTTGTTGTACCTACGGCAGATCCGCGAGTTCCCTTCGGTGGTCGCGGCATGAGTGGTCATGGAATGACTCGCGGCCATGCAGGGCTGCTGGAGATGACACACCAGAAGGCGATTGTGATATCTCGTAAGTGGTTCAAGCCGCACCTCCAACCGCCAACCACTGCTGACAGCGATGTGCTTGAACAATTGATTCGACTGGAACACGTGGACAGTCCACTGAGGGCGCTAAGCTTCGTGCCTAAAGTCATATCAGCCACCCTACGACAAACACGGCTTCGACGTGTATGGCGACTGAACGAACAGCAGTCCAAGACTGGTTGATTGACCTACAAGCCGCTTGGCAGTTACTGAATACAAACAACTCGAAGATTCACTTTCAGGTGAAACAACTTTACTAGGAACCCAGATATGAAGACTCAATCAGAAGTCATTGTGATAGGCAGCGGCCTTGCCGGGCTAGCTTCAGCCTGCACACTCGCGGCTCGCGGCTACGGTGTTACTGTTGTTGAGAAGAACGAATGGCTTGGTGGTAAAGCGGCTCTGCTCGAGGATAAGGGTTACCGTTTTGACATGGGGCCGACAATTCTGACTTTGCCTTCTGTTCTCCGGCGAGTGTTTTCAGAAGCCGGTCGAAGATTGGAAGACTATCTGGACATGGTTCGACTGGACCCTCAATGGCGATGCTTCTTCGAAGACGGCAAGCAATTCGACTTAGTGGAATCGCTTCCTGAAATGCAAGACCGTCTGCGTGAGTTCACTGGGAACGATGCCACAGGTAACGGCTATGAGAAGTTCATGGCGATCTCCAAGAAGCTGGATGAAGTCTCCCAAAAGTTCTTCTTCTGGAAGAGCGTCGGAGGCATTGCCGACACAATGAATGTAAAAGAGTCCTTCTCGTTGAGTGTGCTACGAGATGTGCTCAGCCTCAGGTTTGGTCGAACCGTGGCTGGCTTGGTACGCTCTCACATTCCAGATGCCCGAATCGCCCAGATGATCGACCACTTTACGCAGTATGTAGGATCTTCTCCAGAGGCATCGCCGGCGGTCTTGTGTGGTATTGCTCACATGCAAACCAATGAAGGCATCTGGTATCCCATGGGTGGTACTCGAGCTGTCCCAGAGTCGCTGGCTAAGCTAGGCCGCGAGCTAGGTGTGAAGTATCTGACAGGTCGTCAGGTTCGATCGATCGACGAGCAATCAGGGCGTGTTGCCGGTGTGACGTTGGACAATGGTCAGGTACTTAAGGCCTCGACGATCGTCTCCAATTCAGATTGCATAAGGACCTGCCAGGAACTGCTGCCCAAGCCAGTGGCTGACAAGTTCCTCGCAAAGCGCAAGTTCGAAGCAGCCTGCTCGGGGGTTGTGCTATATCTGGGTCTTCGCCAAAAGTATGAACACATTTTGCATCACAACTTTGTATTCAGTCGCGATCCGCACGTTGAATTCAGCGAGATCTATGGCAACGGCGAACCAGCCGCTGATCCAACCTGCTATGTTTGCGCACCATCGCTATCTGGCGACAAGGTTGCTCCCGGCAACGGCGAAGCGTTGTATGTTTTGGTACACACGCCGTATCTGCGGCAGCATCACGACTGGAGCAAAATGCTTCCCGGCTATCGTAATGTGATCATTAACAAGCTGAAGACAACTGCCGGAATGCATGATATCGAGGATCGCATTGAAGTCGAACATGCGCTGACTCCAGCAGATATCCATCGCCGCTACCATGTGCTCAACGGGGCTATCTACGGTTTGGCAAGTCATGGACGATTCATGGGAGCCTTCAAGCCTGCCAATCGCGTCACTGAAATGCCCGGCCTTTACTTGGCAGGCGGATCGGCGCATCCCGGCCCAGGTATGCCTATGGTGATGATGTCGGGTTGGATTGCAGCGGACACGGTAGATCAAGATTTACGCGAGGTCGGATCGACTTCTCAAGCCAACTCGCAGATTCGCGCAGCTTAGGTCATTCGATATAGATTGAATCGCTACGGATCTGTCGGTAACAGATGATGCTGTGCCGATGATCCCGTAGCAAGTAATCCGTCGGCGGAGCGGCGGCTCTTTTGGCATCTCCGTTCCTCCGTGGACGGCGACCTTCCCGAGTAGAAAAGCGATGTCCGGTCTGTTGTCCAACGTCCTCAACTGGGGCTTTCGCCGTTACGTTCGTCGCTTTGTGCGCAAGAACTTCAATGCCGTCCGAGTTCAAGGTGCGGACCAGTTAGCCCAGTTGCGCGATGGACCCGTAATCTGTTTCATCAACCATCCCGGTTGGTGGGATCCGATGACCGGTGTCCTGATGACCGACTTGCTGTTCCCCAACCGCCGATTCGCAGCTCCCATGGACTCCAAGGCCCTTCAGCAATATCCGATCCTGGAGCGGCTGGGCTTTTTCTCTGTAGAACGCGACACATCGCGGGGAGCCAAGGACTTTCTGCGAACCAGTCGAACCCTACTGCAAGATCAACACACTATCTTGTGGCTGACCCCAACCGGAAAGTTCCACGATATACGCCAACCGGTTTCGTTCATGAGCGGATTGAGTCACTTGATTGACTCTCATTTTCTTGGCAGTGCTTTGCCTATGGCAATCGAGTACACGTTCTGGAATGAACGATCACCCGAACTGCTGGTTCGATTCGGTCAACCAGTCCAGACTATCGACCTACCCGCTGACAGAGAAGCCAGAAATCGAGAACTGGAGCAAGCTTTAGCAACTACGCAAGCAGACCTTGCCCAGCATGCAATCGCTCGCGACCCAGACAGTTTCACAACCTTGGCAATGGGGCGAGCTGGTATCGGTGGCCTGTATGATCTTTGGCGCTTCATGATCGCCGGCCTTCGAGGGCAGAAATTTGTAGAGCGACATGGCAACCCGCCGCTTGCGTCGACAAAGTCACTCAATGGAGAGGTCACATGATTACTATCGCCAGCTCGATTCTCCTTTGGTCCATCTTGGGCTGCAGTATCTTTGTAACCGGGATGTTCTTGCTGAACTTGCTGTTCTTTCGCAAGACGTCTCTATCCACGACGAGTACTGGGGTCCAGACCTCGGGCGAACTCCAGCAAGTGCAGAAGATCTCGGTACTAATCCCGGCACGGAACGAAGCTCTAAGAATTGGTCCACTCCTGGACTCAGTGCTAGCCAGCGAGGGAGTTCACTGCGATCTGTGTGTTTTGGATGATGAAAGTCACGATGGTACGGATAAGATCGTTGAGTCTTATGTGAAGCAGTATCCAAACGTACGGTTACTGAAAGGCACACCAGTTCCAGCGGGTTGGAGTGGCAAGCAGTACGCCTGCTATCAGCTCGCTCAGCAAGCGAAGTATGACGAGTTGGTGTTTCTGGATGCGGATGTTTCACTCGCGAAAGACGCTCTGTTGCGTGCGGTTACTCAGCGACAATCCACAGGTGCGGACCTGCTCAGCGGCTTCCCGAGGCAACGCGTTGTCACGCTGGGCGAACAGATGCTGATACCGTTGATCCATGTGATTCTGCTGTGCTTTCTCCCCTTTGGCCTGATGCGATGGACACGGATGGTTGGAGCTGCGGCGGGCTGTGGTCAATTCTTTTTGACAACCAAGCGAGCCTATGGCTACAGTGGTGGGCATAGTGCGATACGGCAATCGCTGCACGACGGAATCATGCTGCCTCGCGCCTACCGGCTGAAGAAGCTAAGGACAGATCTCTTCGACGCGTCGGACGTCGCCAAGTGCCGAATGTACACATCCTTCTCGGAGACATGGCAGGGACTTCTCAAGAATGCCAGTGAGGGTTTTGCAAAAATGCCGCTACTGCCAATAATGACTATACTGATGCTGTTAGCCTTCGTTTGCCCAATTCTTGCTGCTGCGGGCCTAATGATGGGTTGGATCGATACAAAATTTACTGCGATGATCGGGGCGGCTTGCGCGTTCAGTTACTTGCCCCGTATTGTCTGTAGTCTAAAGTATGACCGAGCTTGGTTGGGATGTTTATTGCATCCTGTAGCGATCTTGCTGTTTTTGGTCATCCAGTGGACCGCACTGATCCGCAAGTCTCGCGGCAAAGGCGTGCAGTGGCGTCAGAGAAGTTATGAAATGGTACCATCATGAGGGTGTCGCCTGCACCACCTGTGAACCGATTCTCGACGCCAGTTTTGTCGCTTAAAGATGTTCGAAAAACCTATCGAGGACGCGAAGCACTCAAGGGTATCTCATGGAACCTCTATCCCGGTGAGCTACTAGGATTCTTTGGCCCCAATGGCGCGGGGAAGACAACGATGATCCGCTGCATCAGCGGTCTGCTCAAGCCCGATTCAGGGCAGATCCTCCGTCGCTCACCAAACCATTTAGCAGCCCCAGAACTAGCATCCCAACAACTAGTATCTCAGGAACGCGCGGTCCGCTTAGGTTTGGTCCCACAAAACCTGGCAGTCTACCCCGACTTAACCGTGCAGCAGAATCTGGAAGTCTTTGGGCGACTTGAGGGCGTGCGCGGCGACGAACTCAAGCAGCGCATCGGACAGGTGCTGGAATGGGCCGCGCTGAAGGATCGTACACACTCACTGACCAAAACCTTATCCGGTGGAATGCAGCGACGTCTCAATATCGCTTGCAGTGTGTTGCACGAACCCAACATCCTACTGCTCGACGAACCGACCGTTGGCGTCGATCCGCAAAGTCGCGAGCGAATCTACGAGATGATGCAGGAGTTGACCTCGACTGGGGCCGCCGTACTACTCACGACTCATCAACTGGAGGAGGTGGAAACTCGCTGCGATCGTATCATCATTATGGATCATGGTTCGATAGTGGCCGATGGTGTCTTGAGAGACCTGGTCCAACATGCGATCGGACAACCACACCGCGTCATCCTACGCTTCGAACAGCCATGCTTGACGCCCCTTCCTGCCTTCACCTTTGATCCGTCAAGAACCTCCGCCACGCGCGCACTGGAATCGATGAGCGAACTGCCCGAAGTTCTATCCGTACTGAAGCAGCTTGAGCACGAGCCCAGTCAGATCGATGTGCGTAGTTACGGTCTACAAGATGTCTTTCTCGAGCTTACGGGAAGGACTTTACGCGAATGATCCTGACGATTCTCCGCATTCTATATCTTCGCTTGCGCAACAATCCGCTGGAACTGTTGCTGGTATTTGTCATGCCAGTGATCTTCTTCAGTATTTTTGCCGCAATCTTTAGCAACGGAATTGCAACAGGCAGCGACAAAAAGCTGCGAATCGGTTGGATCGCCGATAGTTCGACTGCCTTGGGCGATGAACTGAGAGAATTCCTGGAAAAGAACTCATCCCTCCAGTGCATGCCTCTGACTGGAGATTCTACTGCCTTGCCATCAACCAACAGCCAGACATTCCATGCTAGCGATGTTGATATCGACGCAGAAACCAACGCAAGAATCGCGGATGCTCAACGGTCGGGGCGTTACGACTTGATCGTTAGGCTGCCCAGTGATTTCCCAGCCGATCTTCCCGCCGTCAACGCCAACGCGAACACCAGCCCCGCCTGCAGTGTGATATTGGTCACTGACGGACAGAATCCCATGGCTGTGGCTATGGTCACATCGGTTGTCAATGGCTTCTTTTCGCAGAAAAGAGCAACGCTCATCGCCCAGCAACTTAAAAAGATCGGTTCGTCCAGTCCGATCACCCGCGATCCGGGCAGTATCGCGGAATCTGATCGGCAAGCGGCCCCTTCGATCGATCCGTATCTCTCAACTTCAACGCAGCCTCCGCTTAAATACCTTGGTCCTTTGAAAGACCCCAGCGAGAGCATAGTTCGAGGACTTCGCTTTTACGATCCTATAAAAAGCCAATCGTGGCCACTAAGCGAAAGGCTAGATAACTTTGGACGTGGTGATGACTTGATTGCTCACTCTCGCAATCAGCCTAACACGATTTCAACCGATCCAGCGTTCAGACCAGAAGCTGCAGTTAGACCAGAAGTTGGATCTAGACCGGATACTAAACCCAGACCTGGAGTTGAAATCACTGTTGCCTCTGGATCGGAATCGAGTTCAAAAGCCGAAAAGCTCGATCCAGCGGCGCTGCTGGAAAAACAGTTGACCGAGAGTCCGAGCACGGTGAATATCAGCGTGGAGAATCCTCAGTCAGCCAATCAGGCCAACCCGCGCATCGCCATGTATGCGGCTGGCATTGCGGTACTGTTTCTGCTTTTTTCGTCCACGGGCAACGCCGCCGCACTGCTTGAAGAGTCCGAATCTGGAACCCTGGATCGAATCCTAATCAGTAAAGCTGGACTATTCCAAATCATAGCCGGCAAGTGGTTGGGGATTTTCCTTTTAGGCTGTATCCAAATCTGCGTTATGTTTCTGTGGGCCGAGCTGATCTTCAAAATTCAGTTATGGAATCATCTACCTGGATTCGCTGTGATGACACTTTGCACCGCTGCCGCCACCTCCAGTTTTGCGATGTTGCTCGCTACCCTTTGCAACTCTCGAGCACAATTGAATGCGGTGTCAGTCGTAGTTATCCTGAGCATGTCCGCAGTGGGTGGAAGCATGATTCCGCGGTTTGCGATGAGCGACCGCATGAAAGAGATTGGGCAATGGACGTTCAACGCTTGGGCATTGGATGGGTACCAAAAGGTCTTCTGGTTTCAATCGCCAATATCTACGCTACAGACAGAAGTCACCGTCCTTCTAGGAAGCGCTGTCGTCTTTGGTACGCTAGCTTCGATTCTTTCGTTGCGATGGAAGTATAGTTAGTCGTTAGGAGTCTTATTGTGAAAAAGAAGTCGATTTCGATTTTGATGCTGATCTTCGCTTGGGGTCTGTGGGGTTACTCGCAGCGAAATCGTGATACAGATCCTGCTCGCCCCGCCGATGCACAACCCAACCAATCGGCTACGAATCAAAATAGTCCGGCTACACCTATGCTCGACCAGCTAGACTCGACCAGCAATGCAAATTCACCGATGAAGCTGGCTTCGACGACGGGTTCAGCCGAATCTAGTTCTGCAACGACCATTCCAGCTCCACGGGAAAAGCAAGTCTTTAAGATCAAGGGCTTGAAGCCCAAACAGACCAATGTTCATGTAGCAGTGTTTGAGAACGAAGCCGGTTTTCCCCAGCCGCAGCACAGTAGCCAGACAATCATCGTCGAGTCCACTGTAGATGAGGTCTCGTTCTCGGTGGAGTTGCCGTTGGACCAGCCCATAGCTGTTGCGGTATTCCAGGATCTCGATGGCAACGGTAGTTTGTCGAAGAACTCGTTCGGCATTCCCTCTGAACCCTATGGTTTCTCGAATAATGCTCGCGGAAGCTTTGGACCACCAGCCTTTAGCCAAGCCACCTTCAAACTACAACAGGATAAACAGCGCACAGAGCCCATGGAAATTCGTATTCGCTAGGGTCCTACATTTCGTTATGGAGCAGCAACGATCTAGAATGCAGCGATCTAGAGTGCAGCGATCGACGGAGCAAGTCAGTGCAACCGACTGTTCAGCCTGGCGAGTTTTTGCTTGCGTTTGTAACTTCTGTACCCTTGATCAGCCAAAAGTCGCTCCCGTTTCCAACGGGATTCTTTCGCTTTGGCTAGATTTCCTTACTTCGACCGCATTCGATTCGGGTGCAACTCCACGTAACTCTGCAAGTTTAGGAGCTTGACTCGCGCCATGCACTTCACAAGGTTCAATGGCGACACAGTGGAGGGGTTCGATACCGTTACGTCAGATTTTTGTCGGAAGTCTCGCGAACTTTTCCTCGCAACTCTCGTCTTACTCTTCTGAACGAGCCAGGGTTGGCTCGTGTTGTTTCCTGAATTGATCTCAAACCCGGCGGGGAAACCGCCAAGTGGTGTGCTGGGCAGCCCGAGCTGAATTATTGCCCACACTGGAATCGCACGCACACAACGAGTGTTCTGATGGGATCGCTTGGTGCGATGTCTGGGACCTGAAACCATCAATAGGTCGCCTTTGGACTGCAATAAATTTGCATCGAATCATTGTGTCACTGATGTTTGAGTTCAACTTACGTTCGACTAGATTTGTCTTTTCTCCCTGAAATTTCTATGAGCCAGCCGGCAAGGTAAGCTTCGAAATCCTAGGAGGTTGCGATCGAGTCCAACAAGAGTTATCGGGAGGAGAACAACAGCTTACGGCTATTCCTGCTGCTCGACCGTGGTGCTTTCGCGGTCGAGCAGCTACGTAGACGCTTTTTCTCTAGTTCGTTTTCCGCCGGGAACACTGCTCTGAAGACACCGCCGTCGGGGACACTGCTCTGAAAACACTTCTCTGAAGCCTCCCCCTACATCCCAAACACGCTGGGGGGATGACACGCTGCGGGGACACAGCAATGGGGTGAGGATGAATCAGGATGAGGAGGCATGCCAGGGACACGGCATGCTGGGGACACAGCCCGACCACAATCCGCTAAACTACCCCCGAGCCTTCTTTCCGAATTTGGTACGAGTAAATGCAAGATCTGCTTCTCTGGCGACGCCTATCTGAATCTGACGTCATCGATGATCAGCTTTGCGATCTGATTCGACAAGCCGCTCAACGAAACAACGACGAGACGTGGGTCTATTGCTGGGATCTGGCTCGTCGATTCGATGACTTGCCAGAATCCACCAAGAAGGATGCGTTGTTGATATTGGGGCATGCCAAAGGGCGCCTCGCAGTTGAGAAATGTGTTTCAGCTTTGCAATCCCCCAACGCTGAAGTTGCCAGTACCGCCATCGACCAGCTCATCGATCCAGTCCGCGAGCGCGTCGGCCATTTGGCTCACTGCTTCTTCTCGCCCAACGTGAATGCCATCGAGCAGTCCATTCAGCGAGTGCGCTCGCCGCTTTCAGCCCACATGGCCCTGCACGGACTTGTTCACCCTAAGCTGCGAGACTCTATTCTCCAAAAGCTCTCGTCCACCCGACTCGAGCTCTATTCGCTTCCGACCATCAAGACTTTTCAGCAATCCGAGATCATCAGCCAGTCAACCGCCTTGGCCCTAGTCAAGCAGTGCGGACTGGAACATCTTTTGACTCACATTGCCAGCAGCGATTCAATCGATTTGACTCAAGCTGAGCTATTGCTTAAGGACGCATTCCAAAGAGACCAACTGTTTGCATTTGATTTCGAACTCCATCCCAACTTGGAATGGTTGATTAACCTCCTGAGTCACGACGATCAGTTGGAAATCGCCGACGATCATTTCAGTCGTTCTCAAACTTCCAGTCTTTGGCCTGCAACGCTTTTTCATGCGGCCCATCGCGATCTGGACTTGCGCCGACGCCTGACATTCGCTCACCTCTGTTGCTTGTCTAAAGGCTCTCCACTGCATCCCAGCGTCGTTACGGCTCTTGGACTTCTGGATATTCGATTGCTGGGCGCGCAGTGGATAGATCGTTCAACGCGTCAAGAAATGGCTAAGCGGATCGTTCAATCGCGATCCCTCTTCAAGCCCTCCGCCGATGAACAGTTGGCCGCTCAAGAACTGCTGATCGACACCAAGCTAATCAAGCGTCCTTCGGGACAATTGGACATGCTGATGATGTCCGCATTGCTAAGTCGAATTTCGAGTCCCACTCAGTTCTTCCAAAGTCAATTCAAAATCGGTCAACTCGTGGCAGCCTTTAATGAACTGCCTGAAGAGTCCATGGCCATCTTCTCTACCGAACTCAGCTCGGCCTTTCGTCAAGAATTGATTCGCGAGATCTGCCATCATCGTCGTTCGTTTGATAATCGGTTGTTTGCCAAGCTGGCCATCACTCTACAAGTCAACGACTTCGATGTCTTGGACCTGATTAGTCATCGCGATCTCTTGGCTGTGGCATCTGAAATCCAACAGCAACTAGCCTCCGGCGCAAAGATCTCCGAACGAAGACAAGTGAACCTAGGAAGCTACTTTGGAAGCCGCTTGGCAACTGAGCCAACACCATTCATCGAGAGTGTTGATAAGCTGAATTCATGGGGCGCTAGCTACTTTCAACGCGAACTACTCTGTAGCGGAGCTCGAAAGTTCGCCGCTGAACTGATTGCACCGATCATCTGCCAGCTACCCGACGATCGTCTCGCTCGCATGCTAGATCTCATCCAACTTAGCTCTGGAATTCCCTACGCTCTAACCACCTTGCTCATCGAAAATCTCAGCAGATCCACTCGCAACGTTGAGGCGGTTAAAAACTGGCTGGCCCACTACACCAAAGTCACCCCAACGACTGCGCGTCAGACATCGACTATCGCGCCCGAGATTCATTCGCCGATGACACCCCTGCACCAGTCGGCCGCGGATCGCATTGCTACATGCACCGACACGGAACTCTCTAGCACCATAGTCGCCGCTTTGGGTCGACCTGTCAGCGGATTTGCTGATGCACTAAAACGCCGCTCCGTTCCAACAGTCTCGGCTGAAGCCGTCGTTGGTCTAGCCATCTGTGGAGACCCTCTGGACCAAGTTGACGAACTCTTGACGAGCTTCGGCGGTAACGATCCAACGACCATCACAACAGCCGAAGAGATCCTGGTTGGCCGCTGGAATAACTCAACAGCAATCTCTGCATTGGGTAATGCTGTTTTGTGGCGATGGGAGTTTCACCTTTTTCAATTCGGTGATCAGTTCGACACAACTGCTAAACTTTGCGATTGGTTACGCGCGGGACAACCACTCAAGTCACGCTTGGCTCGAGTGAGTGTCTGGTCTGTGGTCGCGCGACTGTTGAAGGTCTTTCGAGCCCGCGAGCGTGCCAAGTTCGTGAGCTTGATTCAAGTCGACCTGCTAATGCTTTGCGTAGATGAGCTAACAGGGCCCGAGGCTGATCAAGCTGCTTTGATACTGATGGCGGTCTTTAGTTTAAACGACACGGCAATCCTTTTAGAGTCAGTGAAGAACCAAGCTACCGCACTTCTACCTTCGATGACGCAGGATACTCGGCAAGCCATCAATGCTTGGATCAATTCGCAAGGCATGGCGACTCAAAGCAAAATACGGCGCAGCATTCAGACCCCCTGCCCTGTATCGACTAAAGTACAAATCGACCTCTGCCGCGATTTGAATCAATTGCGACTCTGGTGCCAAGACACGCACTCGGGCATCGTAACCGAAGCGGCTCTACGACTTAGCTTATTGGAGCGTATCGGCGCAGAAGTCCTTACAGAACTCTTGCTTACACAACCGCCCGCACCCCATTATTCTCTGCTCGCCGACACCATACCGCTGTGGC
>CAYWNG010000077.1:14174-16507 GCA_964458685.1 uncultured Pirellulaceae bacterium | reverse complement strand
ACTTATCGATGGATTAATGTCAGCGAAACAAGTCGACCAGGCCAGTAGAATCCTAGATCTTATTGATGGACTTGAGAAGGACGAACGTCAACAGACTCGTTTTACGAATCTGAAAGCAAAAATCGCAAGCCAGAATTAGAACATTCTGACTTGCGATGGTTAGTTTGCATCAAGACGCGATTGTCTACTGAATCGTGAAGCTAAAGCTGCCGTTCGATCCCGCAGCGCCGCGGATTGTCAGGAAGTAATCTTGGCCTGCGACCATGTTGAACCAAATGTTGCTGCTCAATGGCGAACTGAAAGAGCCACTGCCAATCAAAGCTCCGCTGGTATTCCGGATTTCGACTGTGCCGCTTCGGAGACTTAGGCCTTGAATCTGCAATCGGTAGCTTCTGGTGGCTGGTGCCGTCATCTGGTACTGCTTCACTGAATTCGTAGTGAAATCGGATTCCATGACTCGTCCCGAACCGCTGAATTGCAGAGTCTCGAAGTTCCCCTGATTGCCACCGCCATTGGACGGTGTGCCGGTTACTACACTTACAGAGTAAGCGCCTCTGGATGCCGAGTTATACGAAGTCACTTGAATGTAGTATCGACCTGCGGCGAGATTTAGACTCAGACGTGAATTCGAATTGATTCCACCGTCATCGTTAGAGGCGACCTCTTGACCGCTGGAGTTGTAGAGACGCAAGTAGGTGTCGAGTCCGGGACTTCCATTTTGCCCAACATCAATCGTTACCAGTCGCGAGCTTGTAATGTCGATGCGAAAAACATCCACGTCACTGTTGCTTTCCAAGGTACCAAAGGCAAAGCCACGACCGGAGCCGGACAGGACGATGTTGGTGGCCGAGGCATTCAACGAGTTGGAGTGGTCGTCGCTTGAGCCCGCTTGAACTTCTAGGTTGTAAGTGCCAATGGTTCGGTCGTTAAACGCCGAGACTTCAACATAGTACTTTCCAGCCGCTAAGCTCACCGTGCTCAGGCTGTTAGTTCCCTCGCCGGAATCGTCATCGAAGGTGACAATCTGACCGCTTGCGTTGTAGACTCGTAGGTACGTATCCAAAGTTGTACTGGTTGCGTTCACTTTGAAGGTCACCATTCGAGTCGATGTCAGATCCAACTCGAATACATCGCGGTCGCCAGCAACCTCGATTCTTCCTGACAACAGGGCGTAGCCCGCTGAGTTAAGTCGAATGTCTGTGGCGGTGCTGTTGCGGAGGTTCGAGTGATCGTCGCCTTCACCCTCTCCGTCAAGCCGACCCATCGGAGCAAAAAACTCATCGACCTCTGCAACCTGCATTCTTGGATTCGAATGGACAGCTTCCGCCGCAACCGATCGAACTTGAACTGGTCCGTAAACGGGCGGTAGCTGAGGTCCATAACTGACGTCGGCTAGGTCTGCAATCGCTAGATCAGCGGCAAAAAGCTGGCGGGAATCGAGCTTTTCCAGGGTAGCGACTCGGTTGACACGGTTTGAAGTTTGCTTGCGGGTTCGGTTTTTGTAGCGAATCATTTTGGCGGTCTCCAGTGTTAGGGGGTTGGTTGAACGCACTTAGTACGTGCAACCACGGACGATCTAACAGGGAAAACCAAATTCACGGGAAAATTCCTTTTTTTCTTGAGATCGCCGGTAGCGAACGGGATTCTCAAGCACAATTGGCTTTTTCGCGGGAGCGTCCGTGTCAGAAGAAAGGCAAGAGCCGCTTTCCGAAATCTGAAAAACATATTTGGTGCAAAGCGATCCTCACTTGGCGGACGACTTGGGGCAGCCTCAACCCCCGGGATTTTCGAGGCATGGCGCCGGTTGATCAAGTGTGTTCGATTCTTGCAGCACGCAGCATTACAATAGACACCGCGGAACGAAACATTAGCGGAGCTCTGCGGGGACTCAACTCTTGCAAGGGATATTCAGTCGCCGGTAGGTCAAGCGCCTGTCGAGCACGTGGGCGATGAAGAGTTAACTCTTTCATCGCTTTTTTGTATTGTCCCAAGTCGTTTGATTTTTGATCATTAGATTTGGCGATCAAGCTGCCGCACGAACTCGAAGTTCAGAGGGTCATTAACGATCTGCCAACCGGCACTGGAAAGCTCGGCCTGAACCTTCCAGCTTTGTTGCATTACTATGTCCTAAGGACTACGACTAGTAATGTCAGAAAGATACTAGGCCAGTGCTGACCGACTGATCTGGCGATTAGCGAGAAGCCTCCGATTGTGGGGTTTATGACGGGCTAACCGGACGGGGAACGGATGGCAAAGGATGTTAGACTCTTGAATCTGGGCGGAATTGCCGTTAATCTACTCATCCCTAAAGGCATCCCCCATGCGGGCAGTTG
>CAYWNG010000077.1:0-14164 GCA_964458685.1 uncultured Pirellulaceae bacterium | reverse complement strand
ACGGGGATTTCAAGCTAACGTTGCTTGAGTCCGTCGCAATCCGATGCCAGAAATGAAGGTGTTGATCTACTGAGTTTGGGCTCAGACGCAGCCCCCACTCCCGTCACGGCCGATCGTTAGCCGTAGAAAGAAAACCTGATGAGTGAACCTCGAGAGTATGCCAAGGTTCAAGGACGACTGATTATTGTTGGCTTTGGATTGATTGGCCAGGGAACATTACCACTACTCTTGAGGCATCTGAACGTTGATCCAAGCTCGATCACGGTGGTTACTGCTCAGACCACGGGGCTCAAGCAATTGGAAGCCAGTGGAGTCAAATTCACGCTTCAATCTCTGACCAAGGCCAATTACAAAGAGATCCTACTCCCCCTGCTTTCTGAGCCCGGAAGTATTCTGGTCAATCTTTCCATCAACGTCTCGTCGATCGCCCTGTTTGAACTCGCGCAGTCGGTTGGTGCGTTGTATTTAGATACCTGTATTGAACCTTGGGAAGGCGGATACACGGACACCAAGCGAACGCTGGAAGATCGCAGCAACTACATGTTTCGGGAGAATGCTCTCAAGTTTCGCGCTAAGGGGCGTCCTACGGCGGTGATCGCTCATGGTGCCAATCCAGGCTTGGTATCGTATTTGGTTAAGCAAGCTCTGGTGGACGTGCATCGCGATATTCACGGCGAAGAGATTATTCCACAGACTCAGACAGGATGGGCCGAGTTAGCTAAGAAGCTGGACGTGCGCACCATACACATTGCTGAACGCGATACGCAAATCGCCAATGTTCAAAAGCAGATTGGCGAGTTCGTGAATACTTGGTCCGTCGATGGATTCATCGGCGAAGGTTTGCAGCCCGCCGAGCTTGGTTGGGGAACTCACGAGCGTTACTGGCCCGAAGATGGCAAGCGACATAAGAGCGGTTGTGGAGCAGCGATCTACTTAGAGCAGCCCGGTGCCGCGACGAAGGTTCGAAGCTGGACACCGACTAGCGGACCGATGCACGCCTATCTGATCACGCATAACGAAGCGATCTCGATTGCCGATTACTTCACCTTGCGAGACTCGACCGGCAAGGCTACCTATCGACCGACGTGCCACTACGCCTATCATCCTTGCAACGATGCGATTCTTAGCCTTCACGAGCTGGCTGGGCGACAATGGCGAGAGCAGCCCAAGAAGCGCGTGATGCGAGACGAGATCGTCTCAGGTACCGACGAGTTAGGCGTGTTGATCGCCGGTCACGCTCGCAACGCCTATTGGTTCGGTTCGCAGTTGACGGCCGAAGAGGCTGGTCGATTGGCTCCTTACAACAGCGCGACCAGTCTGCAAGTCTGTGCATCGGTGCTGGCTGGCGTGGTGTGGGCCATTGAAAATCCGCTGGAAGGCGTGGTCGAGGCCGATGAGATTCCATATCAGCCGATGCTGGAATTGATCAGTCCCTACCTAGGTCCTTTGACCGGAGTCTACACCGATTGGAATCCACTCACCAATCGCCAGTGGCCTGTGGAAGAATCGGTCGATATCAACGACCCTTGGCTCTTCCACAACATTCGCGTGTGGTAGCGGGATTCGCATTTCCTTCGACTAACCGACACTTCTCGCTGATCGCCGTAGCGAGAGCGACCGAACCATCCAAGGTAGGTGCGATACAATGCTGTAAAGAAAAATTGCCGACCAAAACGTTACGCGGCGGAGCATCAGTGAATCGCTTCGGTCAGCAACTTTCGCCCTCACCGCTTAGGCTCGCACCACTCGCCACGCGACTCTCCCGCGAATAAGTTGGATTGCTTAACGGTCAGCTTCAGCGCGCGGGAGAGTTCATCCTGTGCAACTCATCCGGCCATCAGCGAGAAGTATCGACTAACCTGCGATGATCGCTTGAGCCAGAAAAGCCCCAACGGCTACGATGAAGCTGATCGTAATCGCAGCGAAGCCAGTGCGTTGCATTCGTTCAGCTTCCTGAGCGTGTCCTTGATCTAAGCGCCGGATAGTTGCCAACACGATACCCAGTCCTATCAACACGTAGGCGTAGGCACACAGGTCGATCTTATCCATAAAGACCAAGTAGTCGACGTTAGGCATGTTGTCGTTCGATGACAGTTGGATTGCAACCACGGTCAGCAGAGCCGTGATGCCGACTCCGATTCGCGAGTCCACATAGCTGACTCGCATTCGTAACATCAGCGAAGCTCCCATCACAACGCAGATCACCGGCAGCAACATCTTCACGCAAGATGTAACAACTGGGCGTTGAATGGGTACAGATAGACTGACTCGCGAGTAACTGCTGGGCTCGGTCCGTCGAGTGTCTCCAAAAGCGGTGGGATACTTGACTGTCCGAACTTGTATCTTCGGAGCTGCGATTTGGTAGCCGGGCAACTTCATTTCCGGATTGACAACAAACGGTTCGACATCTTGGACGTACTCTAGGCGATTCGTTTCGTGAGCAGCATCCTCGAATTCGATCTTTAGATTCTGTCGGTCGAAAGGATAGCTGTAGAAGAAAAACTTGTGCGAGAATTTTCCTTGGATTCGAACAACTTGGTACAGTTCGCCATCGGGCAGTGTAATGGGTTCATCGTAAACATCTTCGCGTACGTGCCCCCATAGCTCGAAAGGATTGACCACTTCCATCGATTCATAGGGCTTTAAGTCAGCGTCTCGCCAGCGAAACCAAATGTAGATATCGACGGCGTAACTGTGCTCGCGCAGATCGATCGCCTGAATGTCGTTGATGTAAGCTCCGACGGTGACCTTGGCGGGTTCTTGTTGCCATGCGTGACATTGGCTCACGCTCAGGATAAGGAACCCAAGAATTGCTAGATGAGCCAAGGATCGAAAGGCTGGACTAAGATTCAAAACCAAGATCTCCAAGAAACCCAAACTGTGGCGCACAGCAGAATGCAGTAAGCGGTGAGTGGAAATGATACACTAAGCGAGGCACTCCCCTGCACTCCCCTGCTCTTCCATCCCACCTCATTCTAAACGCAGAAACTCCATCATGTTGAATTGGCTACGAATTAAGCTGTCGGTCTTCGTTGTGCTTTCCCTTGGGTTCACCATTTTCGCAACGACTTTGGATCGTACGTTAATGGCTGAAGAGGCTTTACGAGTCGGATTTGCGAAGGTTGATATCACGCCTTCACAACCGACACCCATGGCTGGTTACTATCATGGGCGGTTGTCCACAGAGACGCATGATCCACTTTGGTGTCGAGCTGTAGTGATTGACGATGGAGCGAACAAGGCAGCGATCATTACATTGGACTTAATCTCGACGACGCGTTGGATGACCGTTGAATCACGCAAAATGATTGAACGAGTTAGCGGAATTCCGGCCGCCAACGTGATGATCTCGGCTACGCATACGCACACAGGACCTTCGTTGCATGAGCCCAATTCGACGCGCTACATGGAGATGATCCAAGTGCCTTCGACCGAGCTGTACATGACGCAGTTGCCAGGAAAGATTTCAGACTGTGTGAATGCAGCTTTGGCGAATCTGCAGTCGACGCAACCTCATTATGCCATTGGAGTCGAAGAGAAGTTGACCTTCAATCGACGCTTCTTCATGGAGGATGGAACGGTGGGTTGGAATCCAGGCAAGTTGAATGCGAAGATTGTTCGCGAAGCTGGACCGACTGACGATACCTTGCCGATGATCGCGTGGATGGATGAAAAACAGCAGCCTCAGGGAATAATGCTGAACTACTGCATTCATCTCGACACCGTGGGAGGCACTCAATGGAGCGCCGACATGCCTTATTCGGTGATTGAATCGCTAGAGAAAGTTTTTGGAAGCGACAAACACATTCAGTATGCCACAGCTTGTTGCGGCGACTTGAATCATATCGACGTGCGCAGTGCGACTCCGCAGAAAGGCCACGGCGAAGCGGCTAGGATTGGAGTTCGACTAGCAGGTGCAGCACTGCGAGCGTTACCGAACTTGGTCGTGGCCAAGGGAAGCAAACTGCATGTAACCAGTCAAACTGTTCCGCTAAATGTGTTTGAGCACTCGCCGGAACGTGTAGCGTGGGCTGAATCGATTGCAGAGAAGTCCAAGCAGCAGTCGCAGCCAAGCTTCTGGGATATGGTCGAAGCTTTTCGAATCCTAGACAACCAGTTCCGCGAAAACAAACCGTACGAGGTGGAAGTGCAAGTGATCTCCGTTGGTCGCGACGTCGCGTGGGTCGCACTCTCCGGTGAGGTCTTTGTGCAACTTGGAATGGACATCAAGGCGGGGTCGCCGTTTCGACTTACCGCCATTCATGAGCTGGCCAATGGCTCGATCGGCTATATCCCTACTCGCGAAGCTTACGGCCAGGGTAACTACGAAGTGATTTCAGCTCGTTGTGCCGAAGGAAGTGGTGAGCTGTTGGTGCATTCAGCGATCAGTCAGCTTCGCGAGCATTTTTCGATTCAGGTGGGGAAGTGAGGAGTGAGGAGTCCAAGAGGTCCCTCGCTGACGCTTCGGGTTGGGAATTCCCACTACGGATCATGCAGCGCGATTTTGTTTGCGAAGCTTCTTTCGATCGGCGCGACTCATGTTGCGATCGTCTTCGTCATCCTCGTCGTCGTCTTGCTGATTCTGTACGTTGCGTTGGGACAATTGTGGACCGGTACTAGGTTTCGCAGTGCTTGGTAGCGGTTTGTCTTGAGTCACGGGCTTGAGTGTTGATGGTTTGGATGCAGCGGCGTCAGTCTCAGACTCGGGTGGGGTCAGTTTAAACGCGGAGAGTGTAGGCAGCTTCACTTTCTTCAGAGCCCCACCGACTGCGGCAAGAGGCTTGAGAAGCGTTTTTCCGATGCCGCCTTTTTTCTTCGCAGTTCCATCAGTATTCTGTTTTTGTTGAGCTTCGCGTTTGGCATTCTTGTCCGCTTCGCGTTGAGCCGTGCGAGCTTGTTTGGCGGCGGCTTTCTCCGCGCGAGCGTTCTCTTTCTGAAGCTGGCGTTCTTCTTGCAAGCGTTTACGCTCTGCGGCCTTCTCTTCCTTCAACAGCTTTTGATACTCGGGGGCATCTTCCTCTCCGACTTCCTTGCCCGGCCAGAGCTTAAACTTGAATGGCCATAGACCGGATTTCTTTGGAGCATCAGTAGATGCATTGCTTGTTGAAGGTGTGGAAGATGTCTTGTTTGCAGTTGCACTTGTTCCCGTGGCGGCCTGAGTTGTTGCTCCGCCTGGAGTTGCGGCGTTTGTATTTGCTGAATTGGCCGAAACCTGTGGGCGATTTTGTGCAGCGAGTGGAGCTGCCGGTTGAGGCCGAGCGGTCTGATCGGTGCGCTGAGTCTCCACGGTCTGTGGACGCGAAACTTCCTGCGGCTTGCTCGTCTCTCCAGGCTTACTAGTAGCGCTGGTTGGCTTAGCTTTCGATTTACGATCTGCCTTGGATGTTTCTGCAGCGCCTTCATCGTCTTTAGGCTTGCGACGGAACATGCGCTTGAGACTCCAACGGCTCGCTTCCGTTCCAGCTTCCGATGCTTGAGCGTCGCCGTCTTGGCGAGTCCGCATAAAGGGAATTGTCTGGCGCATGCGTTCCGTTAAAGTGACTCCAGCAGCTCGTCGCGCCAAAAGTCCGCGAGCGAGGAAGCGACGTTGAGCCTCCATGTAAACGTGACGAAGGTAGGCGACTGCCGCTATCCAGATAAAGGTCTGTCCAAAAAGCCAAAGCCCTGCCCGAAGCAAAGGGCGAGTCTGAATCGTTAGATCGATACGAAACATTTGTTGGGCAAGTACAGAACTGGCTGCCCAACATGCCATACCAATCAGCCAGCAAATCAGACTTAAGGGCACGGTCTTGAGTTCAGTGCAAAGTCGAAGCCCGAGCATGCCGAGAAGCGTTGCCAACGTTGCCAGAACCACAGCTTGGCCGCTCCAGCCAATGTTGGCTCGCGACCATCGGTCCAGAGAGTAACCGAAGAGTTCAGTGATGTGCGTAGTTGAATCGAAGTTTGCGATGACACACGTGAATACCAGCCAAAACCAAAGCCGATACTCGCCGGTGTAGTCGTCCAATTTGTGTCGTCGAAGTTGGAACGTCAGGATGGTTGCGCCCAGGCATAACAACCAAAGGTGGCTGCCCAGCCAAGCCGCAATGCTCTGCGGATGTGTCGCGTCAAGGGCTACTGCTAATGGATTGCCATACCAAGGTAACCAACCATTGACGTAAACAAGATAATGAGCGGT
Organism: uncultured Pirellulaceae bacterium; assembly: GCA_964458685.1. Taxonomy (GTDB): domain Bacteria; phylum Planctomycetota; class Planctomycetia; order Pirellulales; family Pirellulaceae; genus Aureliella. The sequence continues at coordinate 7,986 of CAYWNG010000077.1, read as the reverse complement.
CAGTAGACTGGCTGTGATTGCGATGCTGGCGACGATTAAGGCGATGAAGCTGCGACGACGAACTGGGATTAGCTGAACTAATCGTGTACCGCAGGCTTGTCGAACATCTTGGCTATAACCAGCCCCTTTTTTCCCGGCCAACTCACCAGTCTGATTGACAGTACTGTTCTTGCGAGTTCCTTCGGCCTGTTCCGCAGTAGATGCGTCCAAGAGCACCCGACGGCGACGATCCATTCGCGTGTCTCTTGAGAGGGCCATTTTTCAGTTCCAAGATTGAACTTACGGGAAAAGCAGGTCGGTGTGCGCCGTCCGTGTTGGTACTAATCGGCGACTAAGCGATCCGATTTCTTCGACGCTCAAATCGTCAGCTAGATTAGTGGCGTGTTATTAGTGGATCGTAAAGTCCCAAAAAACCGACTCTGATGTCAAGATAGAAATGGTCTAATTTTGTTGCAGGCTTAGTCGATTCAACAATGAACCAGATTACCAACTCGTAATCGTCTCGTTTGGAACGATTGCAACGACTCTGCGGGTCCTACGGTGGAATACATGCAAAGACAATTCGTAGAAACCGATCCAGTTTTGACTGCGTTCAAATGGCAACCTAGGATACGAAGTCGCCCATATTCCCCAACTGAATTATCGGAATGCAAGCCCCTACTAACAATGCGCCTGTAAACGAAGCTATTGCGCCCGTCGCAATTGCCCCGAAAGCAGATAATTCGGTGGCTGATCGCTTGGTCCGCGCTCGTTTGGGTCCTTATGCAGGGCTGTATTATGCTTTGCGTGCAAAGCACCCGCCTGCTGCGGCTCACTGTTTGCGAGTCGCCATCGGTTGCTCGAAGTGGGGAGCCTTTTGCAATCTTCCGTCCGCGCAGCGCGACATCGTGGAACTTGCCGGGCTGATGCATGACGTCGGCAAGATTGGCATCCCAGATCGCGTTCTCCAAAAGCCTGAAGCGCTGAGTCAGCAAGAACAGAACTCGATGGCCATGACTTTGGAGATTGGCATCGAGATGCTGGCGGCCGTCGGAGCTTCTCGAGAATTGCTTGAAGTCATTGCTCAAGCTCGACTTCCCTATGCGAATTCGTCGCGATTGAAATTAGCATCGATGCTCAAGATTGTTGACGCTTACGATGCAATGACCACCGCGCAAGTATTCCGTGCAGCGCTCAGTCGCGAACACGCTGTTTCCGAACTTTGCAAAACGGCCGGCACACAGTTTGACCCTGAGCTGGTACGAAACTTTGCTGAGCTAGTCTTCCAACCTCGACCGGATTTGGAGCAAGAGGTTGCCAAGCGATGGCTGATGGAGTTATCTCCCGAGGCCAATTCGAACTTTTCAGGAATGGTTTCGACGGGAACCCGAGCTGTCGACAAGATGATCGACTCGCTGTTCCACCACCGACTACTTGAATCACTGCCTGAAGCGGCGATCTATCTGGACAGTCAAGGTAAGATCCTGAGTTGGAACCGAGCCGCCGAGACTCTCAGTGGCCGCGCGGCCAGCGCAGCCTTGCACTGTACATGGTCACCAAACATGATCGGACTGACCAACGATGATGGTTCGCCGATCACTTTGACCACTTGTCCGTTGCAACAGTCCTTGCGAACCTCCTCGAAGCATTCGGTCAGCATGAAACTGACGCATGCAGGAGGAAAAACAATTCAAGTTGAGCTATCGGCTATTCCGCTCTTTACATCGACGCGAGCTTTGGCTGGATTTGTGATTCTGATTCGAGACGAATCGCGCGAGAGCGATTTGGTCAAGCGAGTTCAGACGCTACACACGATTGCTACACAAGACCCGCTGACAAAGATCGCCAATCGTGCCGAACTCAACCGCCGCTTGGAAGAGTTTGTCGTCGAGCATTCGGCGACAGGTTCGGCTGGATCGGTCATCATGTGTGATATCGACTTTTTCAAGCGGATCAACGACAACTACTCGCACCAAGCTGGCGACGAAGCGCTAATCACCTTTGCAGCGCTGCTTCGCGAATCGGCTCGTAAAGAAGATTTGGTCGCGCGGTATGGTGGCGAAGAGTTTGTCATTTTGTGCGAAGGTTGCGATATCGGGTCAGCTCACGCTCGCGCCGAGCAGCTTCGTAAGACTATCGAACAAACTCCGATTCCTGCTTTGGAAGGCAAGACGATAACCTCGAGCTTCGGGGTTACTGAGTTGCAGCCAGGCGACGATTCGGACACCTTGATCGCTCGCGCAGACCGCGCACTGATGACTGCCAAAGAGACTGGACGAAACCGAGTTGTCCAATTGGGTGCAGGCAGTTCTTGGAACCGCGCTGAAAAGTCGATCGCTCCGAGTCCCGAAAATGAAGCCAAACGAAGCTCCTGGCTGAGCTGGTTTACTGGAAACAACGAGGCGATTGAAGTTCGCGAATTTCTATCGGCAGTTCCATTTGGTGTTGCCGTACAGAAACTGGAAGGCTTCGTTGGAGACCATCGAGCAGAAGTATTGTCGACGAAAGAAAACGAAGTATCGATTCGAGTCATGGGCGGTCAAGGGCGACGCGGTGAACATCGCATTGCCATGATTGTTAATGTCCAATTCCAGAATGTTAAGTTCTGTACGAATCGAACCAAAGTCTATCAAGACCGAACCAAGTTCAACGTCTCGATTCATCCAGTCAAGCCTCGCGATCGTCGGCAAACGGTGATTGCTGGGCAAGCTCATCAAATCATGCTTAGCTTTCAAGCTTACATTGTCGGCCAAGAGGTCGACGAGGAGCTTGCGAAGGCCATTATTCTGCCTCGATAGCTCGATAATTGGATCGAGTGTTGAACCATCGGTTAGAGTGTTCAACCGCAGTCGATAGTTTTGACATTGCGCATTTTCTGGGTTTTCGGGCCGAAGGCCCAGCAATTTACATAGCTCAGCCCATCATCGGGCCCATCGGGCTGGGTGATGAAGCATGAATAGGTCAAGAGCCAACGGCCCAAACTAGCGCCTGCGGTTCAAGAAAATGCTTCACAGCACTGCCGTTAGGCATAGGCGGGAAAAAGCTGAAAAAGACCCCCGGTTGTCATCTTGAGCGTTTGTGCGTATTGTCAACAGTTCTAGGAGTGCCGCAAAGGTCCAGGTGGGCTCAACGCGGTCACCAAATACAAACGAACGTACTCTGTTGACGAGGAATCGATACTATGGCTTTTCAACTCCCTGCCCTGCCCTACGCCTACGATGCACTCGAGCCGCACATTGATAAGCGGACCATGGAAATCCACCATACAAAGCATCATCAAACTTACATCACCAAGGTTAACGAAGCGATTGCTGGAACAGAATTCGATTCGAAGACCGTCGAAGACCTGATCGCGAATCTCGCCGCAGTGCCAGAAGCAAAGCGTGGAGCTGTGCGAAACAACGGTGGCGGTCACGCGAATCACTCCTTGTTCTGGACCGTGATGGGGCCGAATGCTGGTGGTGCGCCCACCGGAGAGCTTGCCTCTGACATCGACGCAACTTTTGGTTCTCTCGACAAGCTCAAGGAACTATTCGCCAACGCGGCAGTAACCCGATTCGGTAGCGGCTGGGCTTGGCTGTATGTAAGCGAAGGCAAGCTGGCCGTTGGATCAACAGCCAATCAAGACAGTCCGTTAATGGGCAAAGAAGTCGCCGGCATCAGCGGCACACCAATTCTCGGGTTGGATGTGTGGGAGCATGCCTACTACCTGAACTACCAAAATCGCCGACCTGACTACATCACCGCCTTCTGGAGCGTCGTGAATTGGAAGGCTGTTGCCGATCGTTATGCAGCAGCGAAGAAGTAATTGAGTCTGGATACTCGAATCTATCACCTGTGACGCGAATTGAACCGATTCACAGGTGATAGAGTTGCGATCCTCTCAGTCACGGACTGGTTGGAGCGCTCTTCTCGTAGCTCTTCTCGTAGGTTGGGTTGAGGAACGAAACCCAACACCGGGTATTACTCGGACATTGTGCGTGATTAGCCCATGAATCGTTGGGTTGAGATTGGACGGCGCAACACTCTTACGCAGTCCTTCGATCGTCGGTCCGCGACTAACGATTTCTCATTTTCGCTTTTCCTTGGATTTCATCCCAGGCTATCAACTGCCATCGCGTTCGCGATTGAAAAACTCGCCTGCTGGTCGACCGCGTGTGTCACTCAGGGCTACACAAGCTCAAGCCTCTGAACCGTGGCCGGTCCAGCTACGGTTCGGCGAACTCTATAGAAGACCAAGCGCGGTCGCGAATAGCTTGGGTAACTTGCTCAACGAAGGTTGAGCGTAGAGATTCAGAAGTTCAGCAGCGACTCTATCTGGGCCGCGATGGGTGGAAAACCAAAGTGGTTTTGGGAAGAGCTTCAACTTGCCGTAGATTACGGTCTTTTCGGGTTTGTCGAGCATGTAGGTGTTGTGTACCGTCCCAATACCGCTCTGGATATCTTGCAGTGTTGCGGATGGGTATCCGCCCCACGGAGTGCTCATCCATGCAAAGCCCAGGGCACACCATTGATTGACGCTGATGGTGCAATAGCGAAGATTCTTTAGAGCCAGATCCAATGCGGCCGCATGGCGTTTGGCAAAATCATCGGGAACCGTCAAGTTGGCGGCAAGCGTTCCAGTGACTTGGTTGTTCACAAAGTCAACCGCTTCGTGCAGAAATGCTGTGGGATCTTCTGTGTCGATTGCATGTTCGCCGACGACGCAAGTGAATGACTCACGTTGAAACATCGCGCGATCTGTTTCGACATTGATGTCGGTTTTCAAAACCCAGGGTAAATGTGAATCGCCGTTTGAATGATTGACTCCAGAGAATTGTTGATGTCGCTGGGCACAACCTGGATAGTAGCCAAATCGCGGCGGCGTCTTGTCCAAGATATCTTGCAGCAGAGTGAGAAACAGCTTTCGCTGTGACCAATGGCGACTGGTAATGATGATTTTTGTGGCGACACAGTTGAAGGATGCGTTATTGATGATAGATGCGGCAACCGATTCGACTTGCGACTGCAATTGACTTCGACTGTACTTGCCTGGAACGATGACCCAAGGCGTGACGTTGCCAAGTTCGCTGGTGATTGGCTTTGTGAGCAAGGGTTGTTGATCAGCTTTTCGTCGATCTCGCTCGTTTGCATCACTTCCCCATACGATCGATTCATGGCTGTCGGCAGAACCAGTAATGTGGACCGCTTGCGTTTCGGGGTGATGAATGGCATAGCTACCAATGCTGCCATCTCCGTAGATGATTCTCAACCACCCGGCATCCAGTAGAGGCCTCAGGGCTTCAGCAAAGATTGGCCCCAGGTACTCATTGACTGGATTCATCTTGAGGAGCACCGCACGATCCTCATGGAAGATCTTGGTGAGTGCATCGGTGACGGGTATCGCTGCGACATTGCCAGCTCCCAAAACAACATCGATTCGGGGTTGAACTGTAGTCTTGCGAAGAAGCCGATCAGGCGTCTCTCCAAACACGGAAGATGCGTCGACATCGGCTTGCAACCAACACTCGGCTCGCAGTCCCATAAACGCAAGCGAATCGTACAGTCTTTGTGTTGGGAAGACACGCGCACGAACTTGACCATCAACTATGTGAATAGCAGGTAAGCGTGGTGAGCCGCGCTTCTTGATGTCTCGCAAAGATTGGATCGTAAGATGAAGAAATCGAAGCGTTGCGATTGGGCCTGCCAACAATTCTTCAGCTCGCCCCGCTGCTGTATCGCCAGTTCTTTTCGCGTCGCAGCCAGCTTGGCACCATTGCGAGGAGAGTGCAACGACACCGTCGATACACTGCTCGGCAAGGGCGATACGTTCCTCGATCGACGAGTCTGCCAATCGCTTGGCACCAATCTGAAGCTCTGCAATCGCTGCGTCAACTTCTGCCGGCGTTGTTTTCGAGATGGCCCCTATGCTCAGGCTTCGCTGCTCATGAGGCAATCGAAGCAACTGCGAAAGAAAGAAAAAGAAAAGTGTGAAGGACATGAAACGCTCGGGAAGCAGCTATTGTGGTGCGCTCGACTCGGGAGTTGGTAGTATAAACAATACCCGCGGAATAATAGTCGAAAACAGCCCAAACGGACAGCATGACACGGAATTCCTTCTCGTTAGTTCCCGCTCTCTGCGGATGAATCCCGGGATTGCGAGCTACGTTTCTAGGCGCCCATGTGCACCAACTAAATTCCCGAGTCGCCATTGAAACCCAAAATGTCTGCAGAAACACGCATTGTGGGCTCGCCTTCGTCCTTTCTTACTGGGGCCGAGTACTCTGGTCAAGAACGGTCGCTTGTCGAGATCGACTGCTATCGGATTGAGAAGTTAGTTGGCCAAGGCAGTATGGGAAGCGTCTTTCAGGTCCAGCATAAAAACTTGGAGCGACATTTTGCGCTCAAGTTGATGGCTGGATCGTTAAAGGATAACCAGGAAGCGACGGAACGTTTTCGAGCCGAAACTAAAGCTCTCGGCAAGCTGGATCATCCCAATATCGTTAGCGCGATCGACGCTGGTGATTTTAACGGGCAGCTTTATTTGGTCACTGAGTTATTAGACGGCTGCGATCTTTCCACTCATGTCGCCCGGTCGGGGCCGCTCGACGAAGCGCTGGTAATGACGATCGCGACACAAGTTTCGGAAGCACTCTCTGCCGCGCATGCAGCGGGTTTCTTCCATCGCGACATCAAGCCTTCAAACATCTTCTTACAGTCCAACGGGCAAGTTAAGCTTCTTGATTTTGGTCTGGTACGAAGTGCATCGAGCAGTTCGATGACCAGAGCTGGCTGCTTTATGGGGACCGTCGATTTTGTTGCACCCGAGCAAGCCGGCAATCCAACATCTGCCGGAGCTACCAGCGACATCTACAGTCTTGGTTGTACGCTGATCTACCTTCTCACTGGTCAGCCGCCGTTTCCAGACGACAAGTATCCGTCGCTTACCGCCAAGATTCATGCTCATCTGCACGAGCCACCGGCATGGACCAAGAATCCATCGGCTCAGACGCCGCCATGGTTGGTCGAACTGATTTCTGCGATGGTTAGTAAGAACCCAGATCAACGTCCGTCGCAGTGCTCTGCAATTACGGAAGCTCTCAGAGATCGCGCGTTCAGATCGATCGACTCGACGCTCCCCTGCCCTACTCCGCTGGTTTCAAAACTCTCGGCGGAGAGTTCCGCCAAGAATCGCAACGGATTTCCAATACTTAGCAAACCGATGGTTGCCGCCAGTTGCGCTATCGCTGGAGCGGCCGCTGTGGGTTGCATTTCCATGATCGGATTCCCAGAAACTCAGGAACAGCGCAATTCCTCGACTCGTTCTACGTCACAGGACGAAGCCATCGGACTTCAATTGCCAGTGAGCAATACGGATTCAGCTTCGTCCTCCTCGAACAACACTCGCGAAGTTATTGAGCCCTCTGCAAGTGCAACCACATTGCCTGTTAGCAAAACGCAGAACGCTCGGGGAATCCCACAACTGAACAAATCAAACAACCCAACGAACAGTCATCGCGATTCCGATCGTTCGGAGCAAAAGCGATTCAATTAGGCTCGATTGTCCAAGTCAGTTTTCACCCCAAGTTACGAAAGACACTATGAGAATATCATATTCATTAGCGCTGGTTCTGTTGATGCAAACAGTAGGCATCGTCGGTGCAGATTTCACTCCGATTGCTGGTTGGGACAAGCAGATCTTCCCATCCTTCGTGATTGGAACTGCGGCCATGAAGACGGACGGACAACCAAATGCGGAGAACGAACTTGGCGACTCGCATGGTCTTCTTGGAGTTGAATTGGTAGCACCCGAAGATGACACGCAAGTGGAAGTTACGATTGAATGCAACGAGTTCCTCGAATCAAGCACCTACTCGGGGCGATTGTCTAAGCAGGGTGAGACGTACAGCATCTATCCCAAGGTGAAGTATCGATTCGATAAGCTCAGCGAATGCTCGCAGGCCACGCCGGCTACCGTTACATTCCGCGTCAAGTATGAGAATGGTGAAGTCGAAGAAAAGTCAGCGA
>CAYWNG010000076.1:15256-16588 GCA_964458685.1 uncultured Pirellulaceae bacterium | reverse complement strand
GTTGAAACAAGACGATTGGGGAACCCATCAATACTAAGGCCCTCGTAGCCTGAAGTGTACACAGCGGGTGGCGCGATTCGTCGACTGGCCAGACGTAGACGCTTGCTATTGACTGTGTACTCAGGGTACCTGTCATAGATCTCGTCGATCAAGGGATCGATGTTACGAATGGCTAAGTTACTAACAGTGCTTTTTACCTCTTGATCGAGTGTTTTATCCAACTTTACTTGCGGCTCTTGCAAAATGGACCAGTGAGTTAAGTCAGTTTGCTGAACGTACCCCTGCTCTACAAGCTTATCCATTTCTTGATACAGTGAAAAGGAAAACGGACCAAAGTGGTAAGGTACGAAGTCGTAAAACGAGCTACCTCCTTCAGAAACCGATTCCTTTCTGAGGATAAAGGCCCATTTGGTCAGCTCCAAACGGCTCACCGGGCGATCTGCTGTCCGCAAAAGTGCTAGCAGTACTTTTTGACGTGTAAACATATGACTAAGGGGTGAGTGATTACGATGGTCGTTTAGCTTATCACATCATCCTTCGACTATGGAAGACTCCTAAAATCGTCTTCCAATTAGGGTCCAACAGGAAACGCTCAGAACACCTCTCCAGTGCATTCATCCAAATTAGGCAGGCAAAATTCTGGGAACTAATGTCCGGCAACTGGCGTTTAACCTGCTACCAAGCTGCGAAATACAGCTTGCTTGCCACCCAATTGGCGCGAATCGACTTATCCGACCGATGGCTTTTCTGGCGAAGATCTCGACAATGAAGGCCAACGAGAAGCTGCGGTACCTTTGATAGAACATGGAGCAAATGCCGTGACTCAGAAATTTCTGGCTCTAATCCTCCTTTTGGGAACAGCGTTGATCATGCGACCAGCACAAGCCTTTCAAAACGGAGTGGTGGACGATCCGCTTTGGATTGCGTTTCAAAAAGAACTCGACGAAGGCAAGCCTAAGTCAGCTCTTGAGAAGCTCAAACCCATCGCCGCTCAAGCCGATCGAACCGGGGACATTGCTGAGAAGATCCGCGTCTTAGTGACGCGAGTCGAGCTGGAAGTGGCTACTTCGGAAGCGGCGACTCCGGATTCGCGACTTAAAAAACTGCGAGCCGCCATCGATTCGGCCGACGCATCAATGCGACCTGGGTTGGAAGCCGTTCAAGCAACTTGGATGTGGCAGTTCTTTCAGCAGAATCGCTGGAGGTTTTCTCAACGCACCGCAGTCGCCGGCTCGACATCGCCGGATTCAACTGACGACAAAGCCGCAACTGAAAAACCAGTCCCTGGTCCCGACGACGACATGTTGACTTGGGACTTGCAACGCATTCTGA
>CAYWNG010000076.1:0-15246 GCA_964458685.1 uncultured Pirellulaceae bacterium | reverse complement strand
CTGAGAACCGTTGATGGCCAGTTCGCACGATCACTCAAAGCGGCCGATGAACTGAAGAAGGTTCCCATCGAGAAGTACGCCAAGCTGCTCAGGATGGGCAACGTTCCCGCTGAATATCGACCGACAATGTATGATGTGGTCGTCCATCATGCGCTACAGTTTTACTCGGCGGGCGAACAAGCCGGGTCGCGATCGATCAACGCATTTGACCTGACAGCCGACAGCCCGATCTTTGGATCGCAGGAAGAATTCTTAGCGTGGAACCCCGAGTCGACCGACACGAGAGCACCGTTGTTGGTAGCGGTTAAGCTCTATCAAGATCTGCTCCGTTTTCACGCTGGCGACGCAGAGCCAACAGCGAAGCTGGACGTTGACTTGGCTCGGTTAGATTTCGCTTACAACCATGCCGTTGGCGAGGATAAGAAAGCTCGCTATGAAGCTGCTCTATCGCGATTTTTGACGGCAAGCTCCGACTCGCCGATTTGGGCGCAAGCTAAAGCAAGCCTTGCTCAATTGGCTTACGAAGCCGACAATCCTGCCGGAGCTCGTCAAATTGCCAAAGAAGCTCTCGATCGATTCCCGGGCAGCGTTGGTGCCAATCGCTGCTACAACTTGATCGCTCAAGTCGAATCCCGCGAATCACAAGTGATGACCGAGCGTATTTGGAATGCGCCCTGGCCATCGATTCAAGTTCGTTATCGCAACGTCACCAAAATCTATTTTCGACTTGTACCATTTAACTTCGCACAGTTCGCGGTTTCGCCTCAAAGTTGGCAACCCGAAAGCTTAGACGAAGAAGGAATCCGAAAGGCCATCGCTGCGAAGCCGACGAAGGCTTGGTCGGCGGATCTTCCAGCAACTGAAGATCTACGCTCGCGATTGCAAGAATTGCCGGTCCCCGAGGATGTCAAAGCCGGTTCATACCTTTTGCTCAGCAGCCATCGCGAAGATTTTGCCGATGCTGACAACCAAATCAGCGTGACTGAAGTTTGGGTGAGCAAGTTAGCTTTGGCGATACGCACGCACGAAGGCGATGGAGTGGTCGGCGGCCATGTGTTGGATGCAGCGACGGGATTGCCGGTCAAAGGAGCCACGGTTCAAGCTTGGCAATATGATCGCGGCGGTCAACGTGTCATCGAAATCCCCAGTGTCACGACCGATGAAAATGGCGAGTTCAAGTTTGCCGCCGATAATCGTCAGCGAATGTTGTTGCTTGCCAGTTCGGGAAGCGACAAGATCAGCTCGATCAATATGATTCACACGAATCTCTATCGCGATCGAGCTGTTCGACATGAAGTCACACAATTCTTTACTGATCGCGCGATCTATCGCCCCGGCCAAACCATTCGCTACAAAGGCATTTGCCATTCCTTTAATCAGCAGAGCGACGAATATCAAACACTGAGCCAGCGGAAGGTCACAGTCGCACTCTTCGACGTCAACAATAAAGAGGTCGAACGTGTCGAACTCCGATCGAATGACTATGGCAGCTTCTCAGGCAGCTTCACCGCTCCGCGAGGCAAGCTAACGGGTGTGATGTTTGTTCGCGTTGTAGATGGACCCAATGGACAGGCAAATGTTCGCGTCGAAGAGTACAAGCGGCCCAAGTTCGAAGTCGAAGTATTGGCTCCCAAAGTTTCGGCCAAGTTGAATGAAGAGGTCGAGGTACAGGGCAAAGCGACTGCGTACACCGGCGCAGTGATCGACGGAGCTACGGTTCAATGGCGCGTCGTTCGTGAGGTGCGCTATCCGGCTTGGTGGTACTGGCGGATGTGGTGGATGCCCGTCGGAAACAATCAAAGTCAAGAGATCGCTCGCGGCACAACGACAACTGAGGCCGATGGAACGTTCAAAGTGAAGTTCACCGCTCGACCCGACATGTCGGTTTCGCCTGATTCCGAGCCAACCTTCCATTACACAATTCACGCGGATGTCACCGATGGCACCGGCGAAACGCGTTCATCCAACCGTTCGATCAATGTTGGCTACACTGCTTTGTCGGCGACATTGAGCTGTGACCAATGGCAAACAACAGCGAAACAGGTCGAGCTTGCGGTTCGCACTACGACGCTCGATGGTGAAGGCCAAGCCGCTGAGGGCACCGTCAAGATTTACTCGCTCAAACAACCAGACAAAGTCGCGCGACCTTCGTTGCTCGCGATTAATCAACTTCCCATGGCTGGCAATACAGTGCCTCCCAAGGATCAAAGCAATCCCAATAGCTGGCCCCTGGGCGATGTCGCTTTTGAATCCAATTTCAAGACCGACGCTAGTGGAAGTCAAACTTTGAAAGCTGAATTGCCCGCGGGGGTCTATCGAGCTGTGTTAGGCACGCGAGATCGATTTGGCAAAGAAGTGACAGCCGAACTTCCTTTGAAGGTCTTGGACCCGCAATCACCGAAATGGCCCGTTCGTTTGCCTCACGATTTTAACGTTGAGAAACAATCCGTCGAACCAGGCGAGACTCTGCGAGCACTCTGGTCCAGCGGTTACGATCAAGCTCAAGCCTTCATCGAAATCGAACATCGCGGCAAGATGATCAAGCGCTATTGGACCAGCAAGGATCGTACGCAAGAGCTCATTGAGCTGCCGATCACCGAAGAGATGCGTGGTGGAGTTACTATCCACCTCACCTTTGTCCACGAAAACAGAGGCTACTTTGTTTCTCATCGAATCGATGTGCCATGGAGCAATAAAGAACTTGAAATCAAATGGGAACGATTCACTTCAAAGCTTGGACCAGCTCAGAAAGAAACTTGGACTGCAGTGATCAAAGGGCATAAGGCAGAACAAGCCGCCGCCGAAATGGTTGCGACGCTTTACGATGCTTCGTTGGATACCTACGCTCCGCATCAGTGGATGGAACGCTTTGGAGTTTTCCGACAAGACTATTCGCGACTCAATCGCCAGTTCTGCAATGTTCCTAAGCACTTGCAACACATACGATACAACTGGCATGTTGATCAACGTGATGTAAGCTGGGTCTATCCCGATCTCGATCTACCAAGCTATGTAATGCAGGAGATGTTCCTTGGAATGCCTGGTGGTGGAGGCGGTCGAGGTTTGATGCGCAAGGGAGGTGCAATGTTTTTCGACGCTGCCCCGGCGGCACCGGCGGCGGCGATGAGCATGGAGATGAGCATGGAGATGCGAGCGGCTCCCGAAGCGATGGCTGCTGGCGGTATGGGGAGTGGCGGAGCCAGTGACGACCTTGCCCTTGCTTCAAGTTCTCTAAAAGAAGGTTCAGGCACGAGTGGTGGCGATAGCACGACTTCACAAGTCAAACTGGATGGAGTTCCTGTTCGAACCAACTTGAATGAAACAGCCTTCTTCTTCCCGCAAGTTGTCACGGATAACGATGGCACTGTGAAGCTCGAATTCACTATGCCTGAAGCATTAACCCGATGGAAGTTCATGGGCTTTGCTCACGATCAAAAGCTTCGTGGCGGCTTCTTAACCGACAGTGTCACGACCAGCAAAGATCTAATGATTCAGCCCAACGCACCGCGATTCCTTCGCGAAGGCGATATGATCGAGTTCACTGTGAAGGTCACTAACCTCTCGCCAACGCGTCAGACCGGACAAGCTGGACTGAACTTCACCGAACCCATCTCCGGTGATTCTCTCAATGCTCAGTTGTCGAACTCGGCTGGTCAGTTGGACTTCGATATTCCTGCTGGAGCCAGTCAGTCTTTGGCATGGCGCATCAAGGTTCCCGATGGGATCTCGACGCTCACCTATCGAGCGATGGCTTCGACTGGAAGAATCTCGGATGGCGAAGAGGGCTACTTACCTGTTCTTTCGCGACGCATTCTGATCACCGAATCGCTGCCGTTGGCAATTCGCGGCAAGCAGACCAAGGACTATACGTTCCAACGACTGTTGGACTCGAAAAAGTCAACGACGATTCAAAACCAATCGCTAACGGTGCAAATGGCTTCGAATCCATCGTGGTACGCGGTAATGTCGTTGCCTTATTTGATGGAGTATCCTCATCAATGCAGCGAGCAGATCTTCAGCCGACTTTACGCCAACGCGTTGGCTCAACGCATCGCCACCAGCGATCCCAAGATCGAAAAGGTTTTTGCTCAATGGCGCGGAACCGAAGCACTCGATAGTCCTTTGGAAAAGAACCAAGATCTGAAAGCCGTAATGCTGGAAGAGTCGCCTTGGCAACGACAAGCCGAATCAGAAAGTCAATCGCGACGCAACGTAGGGATTCTGTTCGACCAAAATCGATTGAACGACGAGATTGCCAAAGCGATCGCCGAACTTGGCGAACGACAGCTTCCCGACGGTCGATGGTCCTGGTTCCCTGGTGGACCAGCTAGCGACTACATCACGCTTTACATCACCACCGGATTTGGCCGCTTGCGACATCTGGGCGTCAAGCTTGATCCAGCTCAAGCAATTCGATCGCTGGCTTCCCTTGATGAGTGGATGGCGCAAGAGCATCGCCGTGCGCTAGAGCAGATCGCGCGAGCCAAGCCAAAACCAGGGGACAAGCCGATCAGCTACCTAAGCTCGACAATCGCCATGTACCTGTACGGTCGCAGCTTCTACGTGCCCGAGCATCCCATCGCGCCACAACATCAAGAGGCGCTGAAATTTTGGATGGAACAAGCCAAACTTCACTGGCTTGAAATGGGCAGCTTGCAATCTCAAGCACATTTGGCACTGGCGCTGAATCGCTTGGGAGACAAAGCTACCGCACAAGCGATCATGGTCTCGCTTAAAGAACGATCCTTAAGCAACGAAGAGATGGGAACCTATTGGCGTGCGAATGCGAACTTCTACTGGTGGTACCACGCTCCTATTGAGTCACAAGCGGCCTTGATTGAAGCTTTTGATGAAGTCGCTCGCGACGCGCAGATGGTCGAAGATTGCAAGGTCTGGTTACTTAAGCAGAAACAGACTCAAAACTGGAAGACCACTAAGGCCACGGCCGACGCGGTTTACGCTTTGCTGCTTCGTGGTACCGATGTGTTGGCTTCGGATAAGATCGTCGAAGTCTCACTAGCTGGTCAAACGATCAAGCCTTCCACGGTCGAAGCTGGCACAGGTTTTTACGAGCAGCGACGCGTTGGACCAGAGATCACTCCCGAACTTGGCAATGTGAAGGTCACCAAGAAGGATGACGGAGTTGCTTGGGGAAGCGTCCATTGGCAATACTTCGAGGATATCGGACAAGTCACATCAAACACTGAAAACCCACTCAAAGTGACCAAAGAGCTTTACGTCAAGCAGAACACCGATGCTGGACAACAGTTGCAACGCGTTGGTGAAGGCGACAAAGCGGCTGCTGTGAAGGTTGGTGATGAATTGGTAGTGCGAATTGTCCTGAAGGTCGATCGAGACATGGAGTATGTCCACCTGAAAGATCATCGTGGTAGTGGAACCGAGCCTGTGAATGTCCTTTCAGGCTATCGCTACCAAGATGGCTTGGGCTACTACGAGTCCACTCGAGACACCGCCAGCCACTTCTTCATCGATTACTTGCGCAAGGGGACTTATGTGTTTGAGTATTCTTCACGAGTCCAACTGCGCGGCGAGTATCAAACCGGAATGGCTCAAGTACAGTGTATGTACGCTCCTGAATTCAACAGTCACAGCCAGAGTATTCCCTTGGAAGTTAAGTAGTTCGTTGCTTCCACTCTTCGTAGCTGACGTAGTACGAAACCCACCAACCAACCACTGAACCAACCACTCATGATATTCTGGCTCCCTTCGCCCCTGAGGAACGAAGGGGAGAAGGGTTGGGGATGAGGGGCTAGGAGCATCTCATGCGACAATTCCTATTTCCTCCCTGCCCCGCCCTGCTATGCGGCCCCACCCTGCTATGCGGCTTGGTGTTGTTGCTCGCGAGTCCACCGGCACACGCGGGCGGCCCGCTATCCCAGCGGGTCCTGCAAGCGTTTCTCGCCTCGGAACAAGGTGGCGAGATGCTGTTGCTATCCAACTGCCTGGAGACGTTCAATCTTGAACAACCGCAAATCGAACAACTCCTCACCGCGGCGCGCGAGACCACTTCCGAGGAACGTCGCAACCTTATTTGGCAAGCATTGCGTCAAACTCGCTCCACTGCCGCGCGCGACTACTTGAATCTTCATCTCGTCCAGGACTGCGACCACAATTCACGTGTGCGATATCTGCGCTCGCTTGAAAATCTGGCACCCTTCGATGTGCCGCTGCTGACTGCGTTGTACGAAGGAGCTGATAAAGCAGCTAAAGAATCGAAACCCCCAGCTCCTCTGCCAAGCGTTCGTGAAGATGACCTGCGCGATGTGCTAATCCAACTCGCCACGCGCGATGCGCGAACGCTCACCGCGGCGGTGCCATCGTGGCCAGAAGAATTTCGCGAGGAGAAAGTCTCGCCGCCGTACATGATCACGGCGCGTCGCACAGAGCTAGCTAAGCAGGCTCAAGCACAACTGCTCCGCTGGATCGCGCTGCACGCCGCGTCCGAAGAGCATCGACTGGCTGCGATCGCTTCGGCATACAAAATCCTTGACTCAGGCGAGCACCCCCAATTCTCGCGCGAGCTCTTGGCCGCCGCTAAGACACCCGAGGAACGCGTGCGGCTGTATCCGCTGCTGCTGCGAAGTTATGGAATGGACCTAGTACCGTTGCTGGTGCGCGACGATGAAAACGAGACGAGCAAACTTGGCGTCATTCAAGCGCTCCACGAGCATGGTTCCAGTTATGGTTACTCGATTTCGTCGATTCGTCATGGTATTTCGACGTTCGAATTCGTAAGCAAGAACGATCCCTCGCCGAAAGTTCGCACCGCAGCCGAACTGTTGTTGAAACGGCTGCGCGAGAGTTCGTACTGAAGGGCGCGGAGATGTAGGTTGGGTTGAGGAACGAAACCCAACAGTCGCAATCAAACTCAACCAATCAAACTCAACCAATCAAACTCAACCAATCAAACTCAACCAATCAACTGAACCCTGGCAGCGATGCAATCATTCTCGCTCCCTTCGCCCCTGAGGAACGAAGGGGAGAAGGGTTGGGGATGAAGGGCTCTTACCAATGAACTCACGCAAACTTCTCCTATTGGATTTCTTCGGAGCGTTAGCAACGTCACTGGGGACGGGACTGCTATTGGCCACTGAAGTAATTGCAACCGGGCTTCCCTCGACAATCCTGCTCGTCATGTCGCTGATAGCGTGCAGCTTTGCGATTTTTGATATCGTCGCGTATCTCTTTGCTCAGCGAACTGCGATAGCGCTATCTGTTATTGCTTTATTGAACCTCAGTTATTGCGTAGCCATAGTCATCCTCTGTACCATGTATGCACAGCAAGTGACCAAGTTGGGGCTACTCTACTTTGCGATAGAGGTCCCCGTGGTACTTCTCATAGTGTGTTGGGAACTTAAAGTTGCAAGGGCAGAACTGAAGTCGCAATAGGTGAGATACATGGTCCAATCGCACGAGAATCCATATCAGTGCACGCCAGATTCCTTGCAATACTACAGGGACGATATCACAACTTTGCCAACTTCGGCCATCTGGCGAATGGCACGACAGCGTGGAGTAGTTTTCTGCGCGATCAGCTTCCCTTTCTTGTTGCTCAGAAAAACCCTCAGATGGCGGTTCAAGGCATTTCACGGAACAAGACGCCCCAACGAACTTCCACCGATGGTCGATTCCGAATCGCTTGCGCAGGCTCGTCGAGACTTCTCCGTTTACGAAAACACATGTCTTGAATATGGCATGGAGCATGTGCGGACATTCCGACCGCCGTGGATCGGTGGCAAATCAGGAGTATTTGCCGTATGGCTTCATCCAGGCAGAGAGTTTTGGTGCAACGTCACTCGCATCGACATTCGACTCGGCACTCAGTATCGAAGTCAGATTATCTTCTCATGCCATTCAAGTCTGGAGTCTGGATTGGTCTTGCACACTTCGCCGCAATCACCTGAGGAATGGATTCCCGAGTTGATTCCACCCAATCACGAAATGCTTGGGCTAAAACTAGATGCAACGCCCGCCGAGGTAATCGAAGCTCACATCCAGCGAATTTCGGGTCGAACCGGCATCATAAAGAGGAACGCCGAATCGTTGATGGCTAATGTTGTGCAGGAGTCCCAGGATCATTTCGACTTTCTAGTTGCCAAAGGCGTTTACGTTCCGCTACCGAACCAAGATGCGCAGCGACTATTGTGCAGTGCGACAACGTAGGCAGAAGAGTTTATGGAAAACAACACGCGCAAATCCATCCAGTTTTTTTGGGCTATGGTGTCAGCAATCCTTGGCTTGGTGCTGTTGCTGAAGTTCAGCGGATCGCGCTGGGGCGAATGGCCGTGGTACTTTCGCCTCGCGAAGCAGGGTCTTGCGCCGCTTACACTCGCGACTCTTCTCGCTCTGAGTTCAGGCAAGGCAAGACCCTACCTGCTAGTGTTTATGTTATTGGTGTTAGTCCTGAGTCTCGTGTAGCGTTGACTGAATATGTCTCTAGAAAAGCAATTTTCGCCTCAGCAGCGGGTCGTTGTTCGCGGCGAGGAGAATAATGATCCCACAAACACCGTTGGGTATTACGGAACAGTGATTCAAATACTGGCTGAAGCGAAACTCCAATTCCCAAGCCAACCTCTTCTGTGGCAGTATCGTGTGTTCATCCCTTTCCTGGATCGTGTTATCACGGTACCTGGACGCCTACTTGTCTCCACGGGGATTCTCGGAGATACGATCGAGAATCTCGACTGGCAGATTTGCTTCGACACAATTCCTGCAGACGATAATTCGGAGATTCATGGGGCCTATCGAATACCAGGTTCCGGTACGACATACTTCAAATTTCGAAAGACGGAAGCGAAGGTAGCGACATATCAGCTCGCAGTGCAAATCACCACCGCATTGCCCGACGCAAGGCTGATTTTTGATGTGCCACGAACAACTCAACTAACGGCAAATTACGTTCGAGCAGCAATCCGTCGAATCCTAGGCTTCACGGATGACGAAGAGCTGACGGATATTGTGACAGAGGATTGAACCGGCTTGAACCTGAGAATGATCTAGTTCTTTCCGGGAATCGGAAATCCATAATTGAACAACTGGTCGTAGGTCATGATCAAGGCCCAACTCGAAAGAACCAGAGTTGCGACTGCAATCGCACCAAATGTTCTCTTGCCAGCCATGAATCGAGGATTCACAACCGTGAGAAGTGATGTTATCAGCGACAAAGCGAAGCAAAGCAAATGTGCCACTTGCCCAACGTAAAGGACGTAAGCGTCAACCGGCCAGAGCGAATTATCAAAAGCAAGCACCATGCCACCTAGGACTGTTCCCAATAGCGCAAGTGCGCCCAACACCAAACAGACCATCGCTAGATTGTAGTAGTTGAAAATCGAACTCATCTCAAGCCGTGGTCTCTTGGCCATCCCTACTGAACGTGTTTTTCCGTTGTATTAATCGCTTGGACTTCAACCGCAAACACCAGTTACTCCTCGCGAAACTAGCTATTAGTTTTAAGCCGTCGCTCAATGTCCTGTTTGGTTCTTCCGACACCGAGTTCTTTCAAAATAGGAGGCGCCCATAGGCATGGCTTGCCATTGGTAACTCCTTCACGCCAGAGAGCCGAGTTAGCGAGGGCGATCTTTAGTGCGTTCATCTGCTTCTTGTTCAGGACGGTGTTGTCGGTGACACGACTTGGGAACACGAGCGAAAACAGATATGAACATAACCACTTTGCGTTTTCACCACTGGCATTGGCTACCATCGCCTCGAGCGCTTCAAACGCCACCGTGTTCCCCTGGGCGGCAAGCGATTCGTAGATCGAGGCCGCCAAGCGTTGAATGTCTCCATTCATCCAGGGAAGCTCTGTTTGTATAGGAAGGCGATTGAGTTGTGCAATGAGTATACGGGTTGAATCTGCAGTGAACTTACCTTGTAAAAGGTAGGCCAACCCGATCGAAGCGCCGAATTGAACGATTGATTGTTCGTCTTCTTTGTCTGCTAAGCTCTGGAGTAGTAAAACCGATCGAGTTTGGGATTCTGGCTTACTAACGCTACCTGTCAACGCGCCCAGTGAAATGGCGGCAGTTGCTCGCAAGTCACTGTTATCTTCTGTCGACACAAGTGACGCCAATCGCTCAAGCGTCCATTCGTTTGCCGGTCGAAAATACGCTAACGCATGAGCCGCGTTCATCCGAACAGCCGCATCATTGTCCATAAGCAACCGCCGCAAATCGTCCACCCGCGATTTGACCGCTGTGTAACACTGCCCTTCGTCCGGTGACTCATGATCGTTTGTTGTTATCGGATTCGCGAGTCCAAACTCACCAGTCAAATAGTACGACGGATAACCAACTGCGAGATGGAGCAGAAGTTGGATAAGGTCGCCGCGGTCGGGAGTATCTTGAGTGAGAGCGAGGCGAAACAACGTTGGAATGGCAGCTACGCTGGCAGAGTACCGCGAACCTTGGTGAAAAAGGTTTGAATAGCAAAACTTGTACGCGAGATTCCGCTCTTCCTCGCTTGTGGACGCAAGCGCGGCCAGTTGATTCGGCACTTCTGTCGCAGCACCGTATGCGTCCTCCAGTTCACTCCAGTTTGTCACAGCTCGATCACTCCTAGTAATCTTTCCAGCGCTACAAGTGCGTCACGGATTAAGGCTTTAGGTGGTCATCTATCGGCATCGCTAATAGCGCCTGAGCCAGCGCTTTGCCTTGCGCGTCGGTACGCCCCGCTCGCTTGAGTGCTCCACGAAGGATGAAGTTCAGCCCACCAAGATTCGGAATCTCGTAGCGCAATACCTCCGATAGCTCCAACGCGGCAAAGTACTCAGCGACTCGTTCAACTGTTAGCCAAGCTCTCAACGTCTCATAATCCTTCAGGTCTCGCACCAAGATACCCACGTTGGCTCCGGTACCTTTATCACCACTTCGGCCATAGGCGATGTCGATCAAACGACGCTTGCTGTTGGGGCTACGAACCGGCTTGGCAAGGTCTTGATTTACATGAGTTGCCGTGATCTTCGCCACGCCCCATTCTGCGGGCTTACTACGATTGGCTGAGCCGTCTTGGCTGGAGACAAAATTGACTTGCGCTGTTGTCTGACTGGCCGGTATCAAGCAAGGCCAATAACGGTAGACCGAATGGACTCGCGGTCGTCCCTCGGCATAACCGGTAGTACCCTGTGATCCTGCGGTGACCAGCGGAATCATCTCCTGCGCAAACGCTTCCACAGCCGCTCGATCTTCAGACTCAACAGCGATCCGTAGCACCGTTTCGAAATCGTCACCCGCATCGATGACTCCAGCAGGCAAGGGAATGCAACTTCCGCTACCAACGCTTTCCGTCACCCACTCTCGATAGCTCCAACCAGCTTCGCTCAATCGTTGAGCAACCACTGCGGCACTTCGCTGAGCCTTTCTCGAAGCTTGCAAACCAATAATCGTAAGCGTTCCTGCCGCGCGAAATCCATCGTTGTAAGTCGCGCTGACCTTAAGCGTCGAAGGCTTCGCTGAACCTTTCGCACCAATGACCTCTACGCGATTCTCCGCGGCCGCGCCGAGTTGCTTCACTTGAATTCCGAGAAACGATACCTGCACATCGGGGCTGATATAATTGCCAGGATTTCCGATCTCATAAACCAATTGTTCTTTGACCGTCGCCTCAGTCACCGCACCGCCTGTTCCCTGCGCTTTAGTCACGACGCAGCGACCCGACGAATCGATCTCTACAAAGGGAAAACCGATATGTGCGGGGTCGGGCATGTCCAACCAGTCCGTGCAGATTCCACCGCTGACCTGAGTTCCACATTCAAGCAAGTGACCAGCAACAGTTCCTTGCGCCAAACGATCCCAGTCATCCAAATTCCAACCAAAGGCGTGTACACAAGCCCCAAGGACCATCGATGGATCAGCAACGCGACCTGTGATCACGATATCAGCACCTTGCTCCAGCGCTGTGACTATGCCTTCACAACCTAAATATGCGTTCGCCGTAATCAAGCGGTTTTGCACCGCCGACAACAACCGTCCATCATCTAGATTTTGAAACGCCGCGTTCTTACCCGCGTCCGCTTGTAGTATCGTAAGCACATCGTCGCCTGATACGATACCGATCTTCAGCGATCGACAACCGCTCTGCTCTAGCGCCTGACAACACGCTTGAGCACATCCCAGAGGATTCAATCCGCCAGCGTTGGCAATCAAGCGACACTTGCCGCCAGCAGCCCAGTAATCTGCCAAGCTCTTGACGACTTCGACAAAATCCAGCGGATAGCCTAACTCGGGTCGCTTGGAACGCTGCTGCGCCAAGATCGACATTGAGACTTCGGCCAAGTAGTCCATCGTCAAGTAATCTAGCTCGGGCACTTGAGTCAACAACTCAGAAGCGGCCGAAGATCGATCACCCCAGAATGCCTGCGCGTTGCCGATTCGTATGAGTTGAGTCATACTTCCCTCGCTTGATGTCGATCTTGAATCAGTTTTTCAGGATTGATCGCTGCTAAGGCTGAGCCCAACCAGAGCCGCGTTTGATCTGGAGCAATGACTGCGTCGACCCAACCTCGAGCTGCTCCATAGCGAATCTCAGTCTGCGATTGATATCGCTCGCGCACCGAATCACGAAGTGCACTGATTTCGTCTGCCGAAAGCGGCTTGCCGCTCTTCTCTGCATCACGAATCTTCAATGATAGAAGCGTATCCGCAGCTTGATTGCCACCCATCACTGCATATCGTGCGTTGGGCCAAGCCAGAATGATCGCTGGGTCGTACGCGCGTCCGCACATCGCATAGTTTCCCGCGCCGTAGGAACTTCCCACGATTACAGTGAACTTCGGTACAGTCGTAATGCTCATCGCGCGAACCAATTGAGCACCCGAACGAATGATGCCTGACTGTTCCGATTGCTTACCGACCATAAATCCCTGAACGTCTTGAATGAAGACAAGAGGAATGCGGTTTTGATCACAATCCATGACAAATCTCGCGGCCTTCTCCGAGGCGTCGCCGTACATCACTCCACCAACTTGTATCTCGCCTTTAGCTGACTTGCTTCGCTGTCGTTGGTTGGCCACGATTCCTACAGGATGTCCCTCGATGTTTGCATACGCAGTGACAACCGTGCGGCCATAATCCTCGCGAAACTCCTGCAAACTGCCCGCATCCACGATGCAGTTCAACACGTCGCGCACGTCATACTCACCACGCCCATCTGCTGGAACAATGTTGTAAAGATCTTCAGCAGATCTTGCTGGAGCTACTCCCGATTTTTTCCAAGTCGATTCCGGCATCAAGGCCACCAGAGATCGAATTCGCTCCAAGCAGGCTGTATCGTTGGGCTCGTGAAAATCGACTGTGCCACTGATCGTGGAGTGCATCGTCGCTCCGCCGAGCTCTTCCGGATCGACCGTTTGACCTATGGCTGCCTTAACGAGCGCTGGACCAGCCAAACACAACTGACTGCCTTCGGTCATGACGATCTTGTCGCACAGCACTGGCAGGTACGCTCCACCAGCAATGCAGTTCCCCATCACTGCCGCCAGTTGAGGAATTCCATCGGCAGAGAGAACCGAGTTATGTCTAAAGATACGGCCAAAGTCATCCTCATCGGGAAACACTTCGTCTTGAAGAGGCAGGAACACTCCCGCAGAATCCACCAAGTAAATGATTGGGATGCGTAAACGATGAGCGATCTTCTGCGCGCGGATCAACTTCTTCACGGATTGCGGAAACATCGCGCCCGCCTTTACTGTCGCATCGTTGGCTGCAATGCAACAAGGGCGGCCATGAATCCAACCGATGCCCGTAACGACTCCCGCCGCAGGTACGTCTCCCCACTCGGGATACATCTTATAGGCGGCCCACAACCCGAGTTCTAAGAACGGGCGGTCTTGATCGAGTAACGCAGAAAGGCGTTCACGAACTGGCAAGCGCCCGAGTTGCCGTTGCCGCTCCTGGCCAGCCTTGCCTCCACCTTGCATGAGAATGGCTTCATCGCGTTGATTGACTTCCGTCATTTCGCGCAGACTGGTCATTGTTCGGCTCTTTCACTGTTGTATTGTGACTTGAATGCGGTGCAGTTTTGGATAGGCACTAGTATAGCACCTTACGCGGAAGCTTTGAGGTGTAAGCGGTAAGGTGAAAGCAGTTGCAGTGAGGTCACGCGAAAACGGGAGGGCGCCGCTCCTGCGAAGCCATTTTGTTCCGCCGCCTTACGTTCACAAGCAATGATACGTTGCTTAGGATGCTTGCGAATGTGGCATGGCGGCTTGTAAAAGCTCGGCAGGAGCCTCGCCCTCCCTGTCGATTTTAAAGTGCCAAAGCTGGCTGAGCAGGCTTTGCATCCTGAGCATCGTTGGCAGGCTTTGCATTGTTGGCAGCCTTGGCGTCGTTGGCTTGATTAGCGTCGAGATCTGCGGGACGCTTGGCGATCTTCTCCAACGAGTCCTGAATCATCTTGGCCGTGATTTCGAAACGCACTCGATTGGCATCACATTCGCAATCGGCAAGTAGATCTCCTGCCAACTTTAAGGTGGCCCACGACTTTTCAAACTCTTTTCTAGCTAGTTGAATTCGCGAACAACGAATCAAACGGTCGATCGCCAAGTCCAACCGACCGCACAGAAGATACGAGTCCGAAGCCGCCTTAAGCACTTTGGGAATCTCACGGTAGTTGGCCGTGGCCCGCAGCAATTCAATCTCACAATCGCGATGTGCACCGGCTTGCAAGTAGTTGCACTCGGCATCATGAATCATCG
This sequence comes from uncultured Pirellulaceae bacterium, assembly GCA_964458685.1. Classification (GTDB taxonomy): domain Bacteria; phylum Planctomycetota; class Planctomycetia; order Pirellulales; family Pirellulaceae; genus Aureliella. The sequence continues at coordinate 536 of CAYWNG010000076.1, read as the reverse complement.
CGGCTACCTCATGTAGATCAGCTCGGAAGGCCAAGTCGCAGACATCGGCAACACAATCGTGAGCCAATTGATGATGCCGCTTAGCTTGGCAGATGTCTTGTTGACAGAGTGCAAGCTTCGCTTTGGCCAAATGCACACTAGCCGCGTAAACTTGCTCGCAGTCCTTCTTCGATTTCTTCTTTTCGATCTTCTTACCAATATAAGGCACCTTGCTGCAACAAGGTTCCTTGCACTTGCAATCGACGAACTTGGCATCAGGCCCGCACAGGTTGTACTGCTTGTCGAAATCACAATCCGGGCATGCTCGCGCTGCATAGTCGATGTAGCTCTGCGCCTCACTCAAGCAACCTTGGGCCATAGCTATGTCCGCCGACAAGAGCCACGTATTCCCTGTCGATCGTCGTCCTCGAACTAGATCGACGCGAGCGTTAATCAGCCATTGATTCGCGGCAACGTAATCGGCATCTCTAACGAAACACGCAGCCAAGTTGTAGGAAGCAGATCCCGACTCGTAGGGATCGTCAATCGCCCACGCG
>CAYWNG010000075.1:0-16594 GCA_964458685.1 uncultured Pirellulaceae bacterium | reverse complement strand
AGATCTTAAGAAAGAACGATAAATAGTGACAGATGGAGGACAGATGGTGCCATCCATCATCCGGAGTGATTTGCGGCGGCGAGTTTTGATAGTGGGTTAAGCTCAATTCAGCGATGCGTCCACCGATCGTACCTTGCTGGGCTAGATCAACATTCGGGTAAGGATTTTTCATACAGACGAGAACGGATTCGCAGGCGCCTGGAGTCATTGGCTTCAGTGTTCGGTATCGATGTACTGACCTACGCTGTGATGAGCAATCACATTCACACGATTCTTCGTAATCGACCCGACGTAGTCGCCAAGTGGACCGATGAGCAAGTTGCGATTCGCTGGCTGAGCGTCTTTCCAGGGCAGCGATTGGAAGAATTGCATTTAGCTCAGCCCACCGAGATACAAGTTCAGACGCTGGCCAACAATCCTACCGAGATTAAGAGAATTCGACGGTGTTTGTCGGATATCTCGTGGTTCATGCGTGCTCTGGCCGAACCGGTCGCTCGAATGTCCAACAAAGAAGATAATTGCACCGGCCGGTTTTGGGAAGGAAGATTTAAGGCTCAACGAATCACTGATGAAGCTAGCCTACTGGCATGCGCCATGTATGTCGATCTGAATCCAGTTCGAGCCGCAATGGCCGAGTCGATCGAAGAGTCTCTACACACCTCCGCCTATGATCGTATTCACGCTGAACAAGGTGCCAAGATCGAGTCAACTGCATTTGCTTTAGAGGCCATTCCGCAGGCTGAGGCCGCTGATGAACGCAAGCTTGGAAAGGCCCCTCACCCCCGGCCCCTCTCCCCGAAGCGGGGCGAGGGGAGAGTGAAGGGCATGGTCCTCCGCGATAGTTGGTTGGCTCCACTCACCATGGACGCCAAGACTCTTGCCAAGGAAGCTCAGCCCAACACTACTGGCCTGCGAGCCAGCGATAAAGGCTTTCTTAACATTCGCTGGCGAGACTATGTCGAGCTTCTATGCTGGACAGCCAAGCAACGCGTTCAAGAGCTCATCGATGATGTACTAGATTCTCTAAAGGCCGTGCTCAATCAAGTTGGCATCGAAGCTTCAATGTGGCGAGACCTCGTATGGAACTTTAAAAAGTACTTCGGCAAGAGCAGTTGCGCCGGCGGGTGTGGCACTGGCGAAGGAAGCGACGGCGCAGAGCGCCGGCGGGTGTGGCACTGGCGAAGGAAGCGACAGTTGGGTGGCACTGGCTTTGCCAGTGTTCTCCCTGGGATGATTGATGACGATCGAACTAGGTAATGGTCTCCCTATTTAATGTTGCTTGGAATGGAACGATTGAGTTGTTTCAGGTTATCGACCTTGATCCAAGCACACAGACCTCGGAATTGGCAGGGCGTTTGACACAACGACTCGATCGCAATGGATATGGCGTCGACATCGCCTACAAGACCTTTACCGCGGCTGAAATCGCCGCTTCACCATCTCGACAATGGCAGATCAACACGGTCAGCGACGATTGGGGGAGCACATTAAGCTTTACCTATAACTCGGCTCAGCAATCCGGTCGCTGGGCTTTGTCTCAGGTAACTCGTCAAGACAATGCAACTGCTTCGTTTGCCTACACATCTGGTGCATTAACGTCAGTCACCATGCCTAACGCAATGCAAACCGTCTACACCTACGGTCAAGACACAACCAGCCAGACAGCAACTGTGAGAATTCAGGAAGTGGCCGGTGAGGCCCGAGACCTGACCTATCACTTGACCAATGATTACATCACTCTTGGTACGAATGTCATTAGTCAGCCTACGGGCATTCATCGGTTAATCAAGAATCCGGCCGCTCAGGTCGAGTGGATGCTGATTCCACACAGCGATCCCAACGTTGATCAGAAGTTCATCTTTACTGGCGGCAATCTGGCTTTGGTTGCCAGCGGCGATGGCAGCTACCAACAATACACAACCTGGGCCAGCACTAGTGGCAAGATAGATGGTGCCACCCATCTACTATTGACCAGTTGCGCGGGCTCGCCCAAGTCGATGTCAGCCGACGCCGAGCGTCACGGCAAACGCTGGCACCGCGGCCAAGCTCAAGTACGCGACTGCTTCACTTAACGTGAAAGACTTTCGGCATCTACCTGACAATCATAACCAAACGGTGTGTTGCGCATGCGTGCCGAGCTGCCCACGAGTCGATTGGTTGAAATGGACAGCGATTGAACTCCTAGATCACGCTGATGTCAGAAAATGCCGTCGCTTCGCGACTCACAATTTTTACGTTCGGCCTTACCTGGGATTTCATCCCAGGCTTTAAACTATCGTCGCGTTCGCGACTAAAGCTAGCCGACGTTTCGCGACGGTTCTTCAATCTCAGAAGTGATTAAAAAACACGCCGGCTGATCGACTGTCATGGCGGAAGAGTCCAGTCAGCGTCAGAGCTCATAAGCATGTCTGAATCGTGGCCGATCCAGCTACGGGAATGCTCATAAGCCTCTGAACCGTGGCCGGGCCAGCTACGGGGGCAGGGATCAAAACGCAAAAGCGTTATTGGTGTTTCCATCGTTTACGAAAAGAACACCGGCGAGTGTGGCAGTAACATAGGCATTGCAGGCGAGATGCAAAGCTCTCCCCAATTGATTCCAGTAGTTTCCATCTTTCGTCTGGCGCGAGCGAACTTTGCACCTTGCCCGCAATCCCCATGTTGTAGGTTCGCTGGTATTTTCTTTTTGTCCGTTTGCCTAACTTGGACAACTTCAGTAGCGAGTATGTTGCCAGTGCAACGCTGCAAATCGATTCGGGCTTCCCCCAAACGTATTGAGCCCAAGAATAAGCAAGATGATTGCTACATTTTGCCCGTCAAAGTTGCTAAACTGAAGTACTGCGTACAAGTTTGCTCCCTTGCAATCCCAACTAACTCCGCACTTTTTCCCACCCTATTCCCTCCAAGAATCCACTTACATGCTCACATCCTCGCTAACGCAGGACGTTGCATCAAGTGCATCGGCTTCATCGATCAGATACTTATCTCGTTCGAATGAACGCCTGAAAAAAAACTCACCGTTTAGTCTCGGAATGTTCACGCGTGAATCATTGGTATTCCCAAGCGGCTGCCATGATCCAAGCGAGACCATTCTCCCCAGTCAGGGACCTCAAATGAATCGCCAATCAGTCTGCTTTTCCATCGCCCTTAGCTTCAGCATATTGCTTCCAGCATCACGCTCGCTCGCCTACCAGGGCTCCGACAATCTTGAAAAGCAATTCGACAATCAAATCAAACCGATTCTCTCGAAGTATTGCGCAGAGTGTCATGGAAAAGATGTCGCCGAAGCCGAGATCGACTTGTCGCGATACCCATCCCTGAGTGATGCTCGCAAGGAGATCGAAGTTTGGCAACGAGCGATCGAAGTGGTCGGCAGCTCACAAATGCCGCCCAAGGATTCACCCCAACCCAGCGAACTAGAACGAGAGCAACTATGCAAGTTCCTCGACGGCTTTCTCACGCGTGAGGCCAAGCTGTTCTCGGGAGATCCCGGACCGATCGTCTTGCGAAGACTTAGCAACGCCGAATACGCGAACTCAATTCGCGCGCTGACAAAAGTTGCGTCGCTTGATCCAGCTCGCGAATTCCCAGTCGATGGAGCTTCGGGCGAGGGATTCACCAACGCTGGAAACGCACTGGTGATGTCTCCATCGCTACTGACCAAGTATCTCGATGCGGGCAAAGACGTTGCTGAGCATATGGTGCTGCTTCCCGAAGGCATTCGCTTTTCGCCTTCGACTTCGCGTCGCGACTGGACCGAAGAAGCTCTTGCCGATATTCGTGCGATGTACGCCAAATATAGTGCTGCGGAAGGTGGTACCGAAGTCAACCTCCAAGGCATTGTCTTTAGCACCAACGGCGGCGGACGCTTGCCGATCGAATCTTACTTGCGCGCTACTATCGAAGAGCGTGACGCTTTGCGTCAGGGTACCAAGAAGATTGCCGAGGTCGCTGCGCAGCGTGGACTCAGTCCTAAGTATCTCGAACTCTTATGGAACGCGCTCAATCGTCCGTCGAGCCAACTAGTATCGCAACTTTCTGTGGCTTGGTCGCAAGCGAAGATGGAAGATCTACCCAAGTTGCTTGAACTGATTAACAATTGGCAGAAGGCTCTTTGGAAGTTCAATAGCGTCGGCCATATCGGTAAAGTCAATGGTCCTCCGTCGTGGATGGAGCCGTTGAATCCGCTCGCCACCTCACAAGACTTTCGCGTCCCCATGCCCAAGCCCGCCGAAGGCAGTGATGAAGTGGTTTTGTACTTAGTCACAGGTGACGCCGGAGATGGCGCGGAGGGAGACGAAGCTGTATGGCATCGTCCAAGGCTGGTTGCTGCCGGTCGGCCAGATCTACTTTTGAAGAACGTTCGACAAGTCAGCCAGTCGCTGCAACAGATCAACGCCAAGCATTTGCAAATGGCTCCGCAAGCTCTAGCCGCCGCGGATGCTTTGATGAAAACGCCCAATCGATCGATTGCCGAGCTAGCTCAACAGTTTCAGTGCGATCCTGGGGTCCTAGAAGGTTGGCTGGAATACCTGGGAATCAAATCGGGTCAACAGTTTCAAATAACGGGACACATTTCGAAGACGATTTCCAGCGCATCGGGCTACGACTTTATTAAGGCGTGGGTTGGTGACGATGCGTTGGGCGTCATGGCCAATTCGTCCGATAGCCACGTTCGCGTTCCGGGCAATATGTATCCGCACAGTATTGCCGTTCACCCAGCACCCAACAAACAGGTTGTGATCGGTTGGGCGAGTCCTGCAACAGCTAAGCTGAAGATTGCTGGCCATGTGCGTCACGCGCATCCCGAGTGCGGCAATGGTGTGGTCTGGTCCTTGCAACTACGCCGCGGTGCGACCGTTCAAACGCTCGCCAGCGGTATCGCTCACGGCGACAAGATCAACCCTATCGAAGTGGCGATGCCTATCGCGGTAACACCTACCGACGTCGTTTGCTTAGTCGTCGGTCCGCGCGATGGTAATCACTCGTGCGATTTAACGAACGTACAATTGGTGCTCGACGAAATCTCGCCCGCGCAAAACGATACCAAGCCCGCCGGGCGGAAATGGGATCTCTCGGCCGATCTTTCCGCGGACCTCTTAGCGGGTAACCCGCATAAAGACTCGCTAGGAAATTCAAACGTTTGGCATCTGTTCGGCGAACCCGTGAGTGGACCAAGCGGCCCAGTCATTCCCACGGGCTCCGTTCTCGCGAAGTGGCAAGCCAGCGGCGATTCCGCAGAGCGCAAAGAGCTTACCGCTTCGCTCGAAAAGATGCTACAAACTCCAATCGCTAGTCAAGCTTCGCTGGCTCAGCCAGATCAACTCTTGCTACAACAACTCCGATCGCTCGGTGGTCCACTCATGGCCAACGCGCTCAAGAAGCTGACGCAAACTCCATCAAACAATACCGATCCTGCTTCCAAGTTCGGTCTCTCGGTGGACAAGTTTGGTAAGCGAGAGGGCGAACAACCAGCAGACGCAGACAGCTTGTACGTAAAAAGTCCCTCAGTGATTGAAGTTCGCTTGCCCGCTTCGCTAGTCGAAGGCACTGAGCTGGTTACCTCGGGCAGCCTAGCTTCGTCCACCAGCGCCAGTGGCTCGGTTCAACTGAGCATCACCAATCAACCACCGCAATCAACGGGACTGGTGGCCAGCCCAACTCGCGAGAACGCTAACGGCGGCGCATGGACATCCAGCGGCACTCGAGCTTCATCGCTTCAACCTGTCATCGTTGCCGCAGAGAGTCAGTCCAAGAAGCTGTTCGAAAAGAGCTTTGACGATTTTCGAGGCTTGTTTCCCGCGGCTTTGTGTTACACCAAGATTGTTCCCGTTGATGAAGTTGTCACGCTGACGCTTTACTATCGCGAAGACGAACCCCTTCAGCGTTTGATGCTCAGCGACCAAGAGATCCGTCAACTGGAAAGCCATTGGCAAGAGCTGCATTTTGTCTCTCGCGATGCATTGGCTCTTGTCGATGCTTACGAGCAACTTTGGCAGTACGCAACGCAAGACGCTGACCCCAGTGCCTTTGAGCCGCTTCGGGCTCCGATCATGAATCGAGCTGCCGAGTTTCGAAAGCTCTTACAAGACTCCGAGCCACGTCACTTAGTTGCGGTTGAGCAATTTGCCGACGAAGCCTTGCGCCGCCCGTTGTTAGACAGCGAAAAAGCTGAACTACGCAAGTTGTACGCTACCTTGCGAGCCGCAGAAGTCCCACACGAGCACGCGATTGCCTCGCTGGTCGCTCGGATCTTGGTGTCACCAGGGTTTCTGTATAGGCTTGAGACTGGAACCGGTGACGTGAAGTCTCTCGCTGGCGGCGAGGTCAGGTATCGCAAGCTAAACAACCACGAGTTAGCCACGAGATTGAGCTACTTCCTGACCTCCGCGCCACCAGATTCCGATTTGCGAAAAGCGGCCGATCAAGGTCAGCTTACTGAAGCAAGCTCGCTCCGTCAGCAGACTCATCGACTCCTGAAAAATCCGTCAACGCGAAACATGGCCACGGAGTTCGGTTGTCAATGGCTGCACATTTATGACTTCGCGGCTCATGATGAAAAGAGCGAGCAAGCCTTCCCGACTTTCAACTCACTCCGCGGTGCGATGTACGAAGAGTCGATTCGCTTCTGGCAAGACCTGCTTCAAAACAATCGGTCCGTTTTGGATCTGCTCGAGTCCGATAGGATCTTTGTCAATCAAAAATTGGCTCAGCATTACGGAATCGATTTGGCCAATGAAGCCACACTGAAGAATGCGACCAAAGTCGACAATGGCTGGATGCAGCTCACCGGTGCTCGACAATTCGGTCGTGGTGGGATCATGTCGATGGCTTCAGTCCTTTCGAAACAATCCGGAGCCTCGCGAACCAGTCCCATTCTTCGCGGCAATTGGGTGAGCGAAGTTGTCTTGGGTGAAAAACTCCCTAAGCCTCCACAAGGCGTGCCTGTTCTTCCCGAGACTCCGCCTGAAGGTCTGACCGAACGGCAGTTGATCGAGAAACATAGTAGCGATCCAGCGTGTGCCAAATGCCACGTGAAAATTGATCCGCTTGGCTTTGCTCTCGAAGGCTACGATGCCATTGGCAGGCGGCGTGATCCCGCTAAGTACGACACGCAGACAACGCTTGTCGATGGAACGAAGGTCTCGGGAATGGATGGCCTGCGAGACTATATGGCCACGCAACGTCGCGACAGCTTTGTGAAGCAGTTTTGCAAGAAGCTCTTAGGTTATTCGCTTGGTCGAGCAGTGCAACTGTCCGATCAACCGTTGCTCGACGAGATGAATCAAGCTCTTCAGTCCAACGGCTACCAAGTACATGCAGCTATCGATGTGATCGTCGCGAGCAATCAATTCCAAAGTGTTCGCGTTGAGTGACACTAAGCGAGGTTTACTTGCTTAGCTTCTCGAGAATATTCTTCGTGATCTGCTCAACGAGTGGCGTCTTGCCCGTCAGTCCATGCGCCCAATCGGTGCTGCCACAGGTGAACACCGTTCCGCCTTTGGTATAAAGCCCCAGCACTGCAGCGCCGACGCGACCAGCAGGAAAGCGTTCGTACCACAGTGCGTCGTCGGGATGCCATTTCGCAGGGCTGGTCGCTAAGATCACAAACGATTCCGGTGTTCCATCGCGACACGTTGGATAAGGCAAGCGATCGCGAATTTCAATCTCGCAACCATCGCATTCATAACCAACGATGGTCGCTTCGCCACCGAACTGTTGCCCACGCCCCAAGTTCGTTCCTTGGAAGATCCAGTGATCGGGACGGTGGACCTCAAAGGCTCCTGATCCATCCATGAACTGATCATGACTGCGATGATAGCCGCCCCACAAGAAGCCGACTCCAGTAAGTTGATTCTCGGGGCGATTCACTAAGTGGTGCGACCATGCGGTACTCAGCAAAGCATGCTTGCCGGTTGCGAAAAGTGGATCGACATTGTACCACTGCTTGTAACAAGTTAGTGCTCGGCCCTTATCTTCGGATCGCACTTGCCAGCAGCAGGTGTTGCCACTGAAGAACGCCACATTGCCTCCGCCAGCGATGTACGCTTCTAGATTGTCTCGCATCGGAGCCGACCAATACTCATCGTGCCCAACGCTCAGCACCAGCCGATATTGCTTGAGCAGCTCTGGACGAAACTCCAAGTCGCTATTCACTGCGTAGTCGATCTTGATGTTATTCTTCTCGGCCCACGCGACCAGCGGTTGTTCCCAGTTGTAGAACTGCGAGCTGATCGGGCGGTCGAACGAAACGCGATGCCCTTGAACTCCATCGCGATCATGGTAGGCGTATAGACTGTGACCGCCCCAATTCGTGTAGGCGTTGTAAGTGTTGGTGGAAAGCTGCAAGAGAATCTTGGAATCGACACCAGGCTTAGCGGCACGAACGACGAAGAAGCACTTGCTGGATGCCGTACGATTGACGCGATGCGTAAACTGTCCGCCTTTATCTTTGGCGGTCAGCGTTACCTCGTAATAGCCCGTTGACCAATCGGCTGGAATGGTAAGCTGATGCGCCACGGGCCAGTTACAACCATGCGATGATGCTCGAATGGGAGTCTTGGCGTCCGTTACGGCAATGCCCGCCTGTTCATAGACTTTAGTTCGTTGAGCGCCCACTCGCTCGATCAACACATCTGTCGGAGCCGTCCCGGATAGTTGGAACTTGACGACATCGCCTGGAGCGTAGCTCAACTGATCTGTGTAGCCCTCGACCGATATGCTCGGCGGCGGTGGCAAGAATTCTTGCGCGGTCACATTGCTGCAAAAGCAAACGACAGCTCCAACCATCCAAAGCAGTGGGACACGAAACATAGTTCACCCTGTTGAGTTGAATTGCAGCGACAAGAAACTAAGCCAAGATTTCGCTCACAACGCGAGCCGGTTCCACGCCGGTCAAGCGATTGTCTAAGCCTTGGAATTTGTACGAGAAGCGTTGATGATCGATGCCCATCAAATGCAACAACGTCGCGTGAACATCGTGTACCGAGACGCGATTCTCAACGGCGTGATAACCCAAGTCATCGGTCGCTCCGTAGCTGAAGCCCGGCTTGAATCCGCCGCCAGCGAACCACATCGTAAATCCTGCCAAATGGTGATCGCGACCATCGCCTTGTGCCATCGGTGTGCGACCAAACTCGGAGCCAAACACAACTATAGTGTCCTTGAGCATGTCGCGCTGCTTTAGATCGGTCAGCAGCGCGGCGACGCCTTGGTCAACCTCTTTAGCTGTGCCCGCCGAGTGAGTCTTCACAGCGCCGTGATGATCCCAGTCGCGATGGTAGAGCTGAATGAATCTCACGCCCCGTTCCGCAAGTCTACGGGCAAGCAAACAGTTGGAGGCAAACGAGCCATCGCCGGGTTTAGCTCCGTACAAGTTCAACACATGTTCGGGCTCATTCTTGAAATCCATCAACTCAGGAACGCTGGACTGCATTCGGAAAGCAAGCTCGTATTGGCTGATGCGAGTCGCAATCTCAGGATCTTGCAATTGTGATTCGGCTAATTGATTCAGCGACTGAACCGTGCTGACAACGTCTCGCTGCAATCCTTGAGAAACGCCTTTGGGCTGAGTCACATACAGGACTGGATCGCCCGTGCTGCGGAACTCAACGCCTTGAAACTGTCCCGGCAGAAAACCCGAATGCCATTGTCGCGCGGCAATTGGTTGCTTCTGACCATACTTGCCCGTCGAAACCATCACGACAAAGCCCGGCAGGCTCTCCGATTCAGCACCTAGACCGTACATCAACCATGATCCCATGGCTGGTCGCCCCGAGATCATCGAACCGGTGTTCATGAAAGTGTGCGCAGGATCGTGATTGATCGCGTCCGTATGCAAGGACCGAACGATACACAAATCATCGGCGCACTTCTCGCCTAGGAGAGGCCAGATTTCGGAGATCGATTGGCCGGACTGACCGAACTGTTTGAATTCATGTTGAGGCCCGAAGCAATTCAGCTTGGCACCTTGCAACTGAGCGATCTGCTGACCTTTCGTTACGGACTCCGGCATGGGCTTGCCGTGCATCTCAGCCAGCTTGGGCTTGTGATCGAAGGTGTCCAGATGCGTCATACCGCCAGCCATGTAAAGCCAAATGATTCGTTTAGCTCTCGGTGGATGATGGATCGGCTGCAAGACGCCTTGCCATGGGGTGACCTTCGCATCGCCAGCGATCAAGCCGCGAGGGCTGAGCATCGATCCCATCGCCATCGCGCCCAAGCTAATCCCGGAACGAAACACGAAACTACGTCGACCAATCGAGTTGGGAAGTATCGGTTGCATGATATTGAAGGCCTTGTCTTGATTTCGATTCTATTTAGTTGCGTGTCATGACTTCGTGCAGGTTGAGAACAACTCGCGTCACTGCTGTCCACGCGGCGATCTCGTCTGCCTTGGCTTGTTCGCCCGCGGGCAGCGAGCCGACGGTGAGCAACTGCTTCGCATTCTCTTGATTGCTGGCGTACTCTTGTTTGGCTCGCTGAAGTAGTTCCAAAAGCAATTGCGATTCCCTCTCGTTGGGCGACCGCGAAAGAGCCAACTCGTAAGCAAGCTTCAATCGATCGGTATCGTTCGCTCCACCATCGACGATCACCTTAGCCGCAAAGGCTCGTGCGGCTTCGACGTAAGTCGGATCATTCAGCAGCGCCAATGATTGAAGCGGAGTGTTGGATCGCGGACGATCTGCGGTGCACTCTTCGCGACTGGGGGCATCAAAGGCCATCAAGCTAGGATGCAGATATTGACGCTGCCAATGCGTGTACAATCCGCGACGATAGAGTTCATCACCCGAACCATTGGCCCACTCACGTGTTGGGAAGTTCAAGTAAGCCCAGTATCCCGGTGGTTGGTAAGGCTTAACACTCTTGCCACCAATCTGCTTAACCAACAGCCCGCTAATCGACAACGCGTTGTCTCGCACCAATTCCGCATCTAAGCGAAAACGTCCTTGTCTAGCCAGCCAAACATTTTGCGGGTCGCGAGCAATCGTCTCGGCGGATGCTGTCGACGCACGTTGGTAAGTCTGTGTGGACACAATCGTTCGGACTAACTGCTTCACATCCCAACCCGATTCGACAAAACGAGCCGCGAGAAAGTCCAGCAATTCCGGATGAGCCGGTGGTTCACCTTGCGCACCCAGATCATCCAGCTTGCGAGCCAACCCGGCTCCGAAGTAGATCTTCCACATGCGATTCACGAAGACGCGAGCCGTCAGTGGATTGTCCTTGGCTACGATCCAGTCGGCTAGATCGCTTCGATTCAAACGACGGTCCTTAGGCTTTTCGTACGAGACCAACGTGACTGCCGACGGAAACGCGGGCTCGACGATCTCGCCGCTTTCATCCATCCAATTGCCGCGAGCCAAAATGCGAACAGGTCTCGGCGGAACTGTCTCGGTGACCAGAGTCACTGGGATCTGTGCGTCGAGTTCCGACTTAGCCTTCTTCAGCTTGGCAATCTCATCGCGCACAGGCTGCAACTGCGGTGCGATGCTTCGATAGTGAGCGGCCAGCTTCGCAGTTTGCTCCGCGGTCCGCTTGTCGGCAGCGATGTCCAGTATGTCGCCGATCTCAGCAGGTGTTATCGCATCGGCGGCACTGGCAAATTTGGAAGTCGTGTACCACAGTCGGAAGCGACCGATCGTGTGTTGAGGATTGTCCAGGTTCTGTTGAAGCGTGATGGTCAGCCTTTGATCGGCGGCTAGCGATGCGTCTTGATCTGCGTTCAACTGAAAGACCGCAAATTGACGTCGGCCAACTTGTTCCATCACAGCCCAACCCCACTTGGCACCTTTGGCATCGTCATCAATGGCTGCAGCCACTGCCCACTTGCCGTAAGGATTGCCACCCGCGGCTCCGGTCTGTTCGTAGCTTGCCGCGGCTGAAGTGAATTTTAACTTGCGCAGCGCAGTGAACTTCTCAGAGGCCTTTGAATCTGCTGCGCCGGAAGTATCCGTTTGCGGCTTATCCTTGGCAGTCACTTCAGCGATGAACTCGCTGAGCACAAAATTGCCGTTGCCCGCTCGCCCCGGTCCTTTCTTAGGCAGCGAGTCATCGGGCATCACTTCTAAGCGAAAGCCAGTGATGCCTTGAGGCAAGTCGGCGAATTGAATGGTGTAAGAATCGTTCGGCGGATTCTCGCCAGAAGCGGTGACCGATCCATCGGCGTTGACGGTCAACGTGACGCCATGCGCCGAAGCCACGGACAGCGGCTTCATCAGCGACCAGTGGCTATTCTGCTTTTCCCATTCCGCTTGAGCCGCAGTTAGCTCGGCAGTCGGTTCAGCAAACTTGGCTTCAGCCTGAGCGAGACTGGCAGCCAGCTCGGCGGATCTCTTTTCTTGTTCTGGTGTTGGGACCTGCATGAACGATCCCCACTTTCCACTGCTCTCCGAACCCGAGTACAGGCCACGCTCTTTGATGTCCGCAAAGAAGGCCTCCATCTGATAGAACTCACGCGAGCTCAACGGATCAAACTTGTGATCATGACACTCACAGCAACCCATCGTCAGGCCCAGCCACGTCCCCGAGACGTTGCGAACCCGTTCAGCGATGTATTTGGCTAAGTACTCCTTATCCTGAACGCCACCTTCGGCGCTCATCATCCCCAAGCGGTTATATCCCGACGCGATCTTTTGAGCTTGAGTGGGCGACGCCATCAAATCGCCAGCGAGTTGTTCGCGAGTGAATTGATCGAAGGGCTTGTTGGTATTGAACGCATCGATCACGTAATCGCGAAACGGCCAGACGCTCATGTCCTGGTCACCGTGGTAGCCGACGGTATCCGCGTAGCGCACCAAGTCCAACCACCACATCGCCATCCGTTCGCCGAAGTGCGGCGAGGCCAACAGACGCTCGACCTGATTCTTGTAAGCATCCGGCGACTTGTCCGCGATGAACGCCGCGACCTCTTGAGGCGTTGGTGGCAAACCCGTTAAGTCAAAATGCAGGCGTCTGAGCAGCGTCGTTCGATCGGCTTGCGGCGAGCCCACCAAGCCTTGCTTATCGAGTTCTCGCTGAACCAACGCATCGATCAACGAGCCGTCCGAGCCATCCGAGCCATCTGAGCCATGCGAACCATTCGAACCTCCCGATCCATCAGTGCTTTGACTTTTGACTTCAGGCTTTTGTACCGGCAAGAACGACCAGTGCGACTGATACTCCGCGCCTTGTTCGATCCACAGTTTGACCTTCGCAATCTGCGCCTCGGTCAACTGCTTATGGCTATCGGCCGGCGGCATGCGTTCGGACGCATCGCTGGTGATCAAGCGTTGGAACAGCGAGCTCTTTTCCGCATTCCCCGCCACGATCAGCTCTTCGCTCAACAGCCCCGCTTCCGTATCCAATCGCAGATCGGCTTGGCGAGTCTTACTATCGGGGCCATGGCAGTGAAAACAATTATCCGACAGCAGCGGCCGGATATCGCGATTGAATTGAACCGGCGATTCCGCTCTTAGATGCAGCGACACAAACGCCAAGATCGACCAAGCTAAAAACACACGACGCATAATCATACGACTAGCGATATCCTGGATAGGGTGGGTTAACGGTCCCAGTACCATCGCCGCAAGCAATCACAACCCGCAGCAAACACTCGACCGTCAAGTAAGGTGGGAGCGTCCATTATAGATCAAGCGAGGCAGTAAGGTGTGCTACTGGGTCAGATCTTTTCGATGCGATTTGCTCGATAAAGCTCGGTTCGTCAAGGATTACGAAAGCGGCTTTAAGCTATGCTGATTGAGAATGGGCAACCTCTGTCAATTAATGCTGGACTGTACCTTTGTCCCGCCTGTGGGAAACTTGAATCGTACGTACTATGCGTGCCACCACGGATTTCTCCGTGCGATTTATGCGTTGCAATTCCTAGAGAATCGAACTCCGATGGATTCTAGGTTTGAATAAAGTGATGGTGCGTACCCCACTCGAGTCAAAAATGCAGATGAATTGTCCAGAGGCTAAGACTGTGCTATAATTTTTTCATGACTCCTGCGATTACCGACCAAATGCGACAAGCTCTGGATGCCGAACAAGGCCAACCTGTAAGGATCGTCGACGAGAAGACGAACCAGGTGTACTACGTCATTTCTGCGGCGCAATTCGAGACGATACGATCGCTGCTGTCGGACGGGGAGTTTCATGCCAGTGAAGCCTATCCGCTCATAGCTAAGACAGCAGCCGCAGCGGGTTGGGATGACCCAGCAATGGATGCTTACGACAATTACGATGAGCACCGGCAATAAGTTCAAACGCGGAGATGTTGTTTTGCTGCCAATCTCGTTCGTGTCGGGTGGTGGTACAAAGGTCCGTCCAGCCGTAGTCGTTCAGAACGATGCTCTTAATTCGAAACTCAATTCGACGATCGTAGCAATCATTACTTCGACTAACGCTCGAGCTGGAACTGAGCCAACACAACTACTGATCGAGATCAATACACCGGACGGTAAGGAATCTGGACTGTTGCACAACTCAACCGTCAAGGCCGAGCACCTCGATACGGTAGATCAACGCGACATCACTCGCAAGATCGGCCGGTTGTCCGCGCCGTTGCTGCTGAAACTCGAACAGTGCATGAAAGCGTCATTGGGAATTGGCTGAGCTGTGTAGTTGTAGCCAAACCGACTTATGAGAAACCTAAGCATGAAGTCAGAATCTTCAGGACAAAGGACAATTAGGAAATCGCATGGTCTCGTGGGACGGGATTCTATTCGAAGCAAAAAACAAGTAGGTGGTGTCTACACAGGAAAGCTGCAGTGATTCAATCGCATGCGTGATTATTCTTAACCATCACAATAGGATCGACATTTCTTGCGGCCAAGCTGCGGCAAGCACATTGCCGCAGTACTTTCCATACTTCACCGTTCGCCGCGAAAGGTGACGGGGTGGGTAGCGTCGAGGTCAAAATCGGGCCAGTTTTGCTGTATCCATTCCGCTGCGTCATGCATCGTCTTAAATCGTCGAACTGGTGGCGGTTCACTAGTCGCAGATGCCAGTTGAGAGTCTCCTTGACTAGATTTACTCGGCATTGGCAAAAACATGCGCTGACCATCGAGCAGGACCAGTTCCTCGAACCGCTGTAGCATGCATTCACGAAGTTCGCCAACACAAGCTGGATGTTGCAGCAACAGAGCAAACGATCGAGAATCGTTCATAGCCATAATGGCTGGGAAAAATGGGGACAAATCGTATTTTGAATAGCTATCATCGTAGAACGAATTGGATAATCCGTGTAGATCAAAGAGAATTAACAGCGTGGCCGTTAAAATCCGTTTCTGCTCATTTGGTTCCACATGGCGTATGTAGTCGACAAGTAGGTGTACAACGCTCGTCTCTTTTTGCAGCACTTTAACCATCAGTGTTTGAGCAACTCGCAATCGTTCTTCTTGTCTAATTCGTGGCGCAATCGCCTCCAATACCATTCCGGCTGCATTTAGATCGTCCCAATAGCTTGCTTGGCTAAGTATCCCGGACATAGCATCGTGAATACGACTTGTCTCCTCTAAGTTAAAACGTGATTTGAGAAGTACGACCAGCCTACCCGCGACGGCAAGTTTGTTATCCTTGTTACGTCCATGAGATTTTTCAAGAGTAGCAATCAGGGTGTTTCGGAAACGCTGATTCAGTTCGGTGCTCAGGCGAGGCGATAGTTCAATGAAGGCATTCGCGGCCGCTTCAAAAACGCCGGGTTCTGTCGATTTCGCGAGAACGTTGATGAGTGCATTTCCGGCACTATGGTTCTGCTCATCACTTAGCTTCGGAGCTAATTTAGAAAGGATATTCGCTGCTGGGAGCAAAGCATCGGCGTTACATTTGCCCTGCCAATAGTTCGTTTCCCCCATAGGTTCGTACCTGAAAACTCTTTTAGAATCTTCCAGGATAGGACGAATCCGAAGTCTTCTGCAAGGAAGTTGAACTTCGAAACCACTTTGGATCTAAACTTGCTGCGTTGCATAGTCCGACCGTACTCCACGAACTTCCTTTGGCTATTTCTTCGGCAGGTCTATTACTATATTCACAGAATCGGCTTCACTCGAGGGCAAGTCGATCGGGCGGCAACTATTGATCTTGCTGCGAGTACCACTCCCTTTCAATTTCCTCCGCAGAACAGTTCTGAGTCAGATGTCGCAGTTCCGCTTGATTCTCGATGTTCTCAACGAAAGAGACTGCGATGAGTTCTCGAACTTCGCGATGACCTTCACGAAGCTCGACATTGAGTGCCTCGACAATCGACTTCTCGGGAGTTGCCGATGCGATTAGGTATCTTGTAACTTCACCGAGCAACACGTGGGGCAGG
Organism: uncultured Pirellulaceae bacterium; assembly: GCA_964458685.1. Lineage (GTDB taxonomy): Bacteria > Planctomycetota > Planctomycetia > Pirellulales > Pirellulaceae > Aureliella. The sequence continues at coordinate 306 of CAYWNG010000075.1, read as the reverse complement.
ACTTCGTCGTAGTCTACGACATGTACTTGCAAAATCGCGACAATTCTCGGCGATAGACTAGATAGCTTCTCGCAGAATGCGACGCTTTTTGAATTCACTGTCAGTCACTATCTTTTTGATCGCACGTAAAGGGTCGGCGACTCTTGACCAATCAAAAGATAACGGCTTGTCGCACCAAGCTCAGAGCGTGCTCGCTCATCAATAGAGATAACAGCGCAGGGAAGTCTTTCTATGCTTAACACATTTGACGACGTGAATGTTTTCGACTCTGTGAAGCGGATAATTCGGGATGCCCTGAAGGTAGTT
>CAYWNG010000074.1:1447-16646 GCA_964458685.1 uncultured Pirellulaceae bacterium | reverse complement strand
CCCTTACGGGGCACATCATTTCCAATGATGCCGCTAGCCATTCGCTTACCCTCCAGCGGAGCGAAGATAATAACTAGACTCAGTCGTTTCGTACAGACCAAGACAGATTCGGCCAAAAAAAGGCTCGTTTTTTCAGCCGCTTTTCGGTGAGATTGGGCTGTAGCGAATTCTAGCGAACCAATCGCCTTAAGCTACGTAGACGAGGGATATTAACAAATTCGCTCAATCCTGTTTAATGAAGCCTCTCAAGCAACCGAGGAAGCGAGGCCCTGTGATGGTGGATATTCAACAACTGAAAGAACTGATCGCTCAAAAATCTGAGCTGATTCAGCGTCTGCAGACGGAAATTGGCAAGGCTGTGGTGGGTCAGGAAGTGATGATTTCCCGGCTGCTGATCGGCTTGCTAACAGGCGGACACGTTCTTTTGGAGGGCGTCCCCGGGCTTGCCAAAACGACTGCCGTTAATGCGTTGGCAAAGGCTCTTAGCGTTCGCTATCAGCGAATCCAGTTCACTCCAGACTTGTTGCCTGCGGACTTGATTGGAACGATGATATACGTTCCTAGCAGCTCGTCCTTTTCAACTCGGAAAGGTCCCATCTTCGCCAACTTAGTTCTCGCGGATGAAATCAACCGTGCTCCGTCCAAAGTTCAGTCGGCTCTGTTGGAAGCCATGCAAGAACGCCAGGTGACTATCGGTGACGAGTCCTTCCCGCTGCCTAAACCGTTTCTGGTACTGGCCACGCAAAATCCGATCGAGCAAGAGGGGACCTACCCACTTCCCGAGGCTCAGACCGACAGGTTTATGCTGAAGGTTCGCATTACCTACCCGCAACCACAGGACGAACGAAAAGTGCTGGACATGGCCTTGGACGGCGCGAATCGTCCTATCCAGCCAGTATTGACAGCCGACGAAATCTTCGCGATGCAAGAAGCGGTGCGCATGATTTACGTAGACGACCAGATCAAAGACTATATCCTCTCCATCGTCAGCGCGACCCGTGAGCCCAAGCGGTTTAAGCTGGATAAGCTGGCGCCACTAATCGAATATGGAGCTTCGCCGCGGGCTACAGTCTTCCTTGGTATGGCGGCTCGAGCCAACGCGTTTCTGGTTGGCCGTGGTTATGTTACGCCTCAGGATGTCAAGGACGTAGCTTACGATGTGCTTCGGCACCGCATCCTGCTGACTTACGAAGCTGAGGCTGAAGAGATGTCGACCGACGATGTGATTCGCGAACTTCTGTCCACTGTTCCCGTTCCGTAAGTAGAGTCACTTAACCGAGTCGCTTTACCTGTTCCCATTTCATTGTCTGTCTATGCGATTCTAACTTTGGCAATCTTCAACGCGAAAGTGCTATGGCTGAGTTAAGCATCGCTGAAATCATTCGAAAGGTACGCAAGGTCAAGATCGTGGCTAATCGATCGGCGAGCGACCTCCTTGCCGGTCAGTACCGCAGCGTCTTTCGCGGCCAGGGAATCGAATTTGACGAAGTGCGAGAATACCAGCCCGGCGACGAAATTCGGTCGATCGACTGGAATGTTACGGCCCGCACCGGAACGCCTTTCATCAAACGCTACATCGAAGAACGTGAGATGACGGTGATGATTTTCTTGGACATAAGTGCGTCAGGCATTTTTGGTTCAGCGAACCAGTCCAAGCTGGATGTGATGATCGAACTCATCGCAGTGCTGATGTTTTCGGCTCTCAAGAATGGCGATAAAGTTGGACTGATACTGTTCGCTGCTGACGTCACTCGCTACTTTCCACCTCGCAAAGGTAAATCGAACGTTCTACGACTGATTCGCGAGATGTTGGCTGTTGAACCCAAAGCCGAACGAGCGGACATTCCGGCAGCCCTCCAATTCCTCAGCCGCGTTCAAAAACGTAAGGCTGTGGTTTTTGCTGTCAGCGATTTTCAAGATGTTCAATCATTTCAACCGTTTGCCCTAAGTCGCATGCGTCATGATGTGGTTGCCATGACAATCGCAGACCCGCGCGAGCAAGCGATTCCCAACGTTGGATTCGTTACGCTGGCAGACGCGGAAACAGGTGAATTGATCGAAGTGGATTCCGCGCACCCAGCCTTTCGTAGATGGTTTCAGCAGCAAGCCGATCGACGTCGAAGCGAATTAACGACAGGCTTGCGACGTGTCGGTGTTGATCAGCTTGAGATAGACACGCACCAATCTTACGCATCCAATCTGCATCGGTTCTTTGAGTCGAGGGAAAGGCGTAGTCGCAGTCGTTAAGCTCTTGAAGCGAGCTGGATGACAGCTCCAACGCACATTGAAACACAGTCTGCTGAACTTTCACAACATAGAAACTGGTCCTCATGAATCTAGCTCAACTCGGATGATAACGCATAGCACACGAGTACCATCTTTTTGCAGCCTTGTACTACTGGGAACGATCCTGCTTTGTTCTGGTTGTGATCAGGCTGCGAAGTCAACTAGCGATTCAGCGCTCGGTCGACCAGTTCGGCACGAAAGTCTGGCTGATGGTCCCATAAAGTTGACAGTGACCATATCCAATGCAAAAGTACGGTTAAGCGATGAACTGACGCTAACTCTTGAAGTGCGCAAGTCGGACGATTATCGAATCGATTTTCCAGCACTTGAAAGCCTGCTCACCGATTTCACGGTGATCGATTCAAAGCTGTCACTTCCTAAGCTTGAGGGTGAACTCGAACTGCACCAGCGCGCCTACCAAATTCAACCGAATAAGGCTGGCAAACTAGAGCTTATCGTCCCTCCGGTCTCTTACTTTGCTGCTTCCCGATCCGATCGTCCTGAGTCGCGTCGCAACAAGTCGGACGATTCGAAATCCGCGAACCCTGAATCCGCGAACCCTGAATCAGCCAACACCGAGCCGGGAGAAAACGCTGATCAAGCGTTAGGATTTGTCGAAGTCGAGCCGTTTGAGATAGAGGTTATCAGTGAGCTTTCGGAGCGGAATCCATCTTTGGATAATTTGCGGGCTCAAGCCGAGCCGCTGGACTTGGAAGAAAGCCCCAGCCGTTACGCTGTCTGGATTGCGATTGCCGCAGCTTTTATCGCGATCGGAGCGGCTCTAGTTGCGTTCTTCGTTTCGCGCCGAGCCAAGAGAAATTTACCAGTGGTCTCGCCTCGCGAACAAGCACTCAGCGAACTCGATCGGTTAGTGGTTTCCAAGCTGGCAGAACAGGATGTGAAGCTGTACTACGTCGAGCTAACGGCTATCGTTCGTCGGTACATCGAAGGTACAACAGGCGTTCGTGCTCCCGAGCAAACGACTGAGGAGTTCTTGCGTGAAGTTGTACAAGGCAAAAGGTTTTCTGCCGCAATTGTCAGTCGTCTACAAGCGTTCCTTGAATCCGCGGACTTGGTCAAGTTTGCGGGGCAGACTCCAAATGCCAACGAAGTAAATCTAAGCCAGACAACAGCTCGCGAGTTTATTCTGACTGAGTTAATCGCCGGTCCCGTCCCGCAGCCTTTACAGTCACTCGGTCAAAGCGATCAGCTAGATAAATCGACTGATCAAGGCTCGGATCAAGGAGTGTCGCGATGAATGCGTTTCGCTTCGAAGATCCTTGGTGGTTGCTATTGCTATTGCCCGTGATGTGGATCACTTGGCGATCTCGATCCAAGAAACGAGTGCATGCGATCGTCTACTCAAGCATCGAGAGCCTGAAGGAGATGCCGCGTTCTTGGGCCGGGCGCATCAAGCCCTGGTTGCAGTGGTTATGGCCAATCGCAGCCGCCTTAGTGGTGGTCGCGATCGCTAGGCCGCAACTGGGACGCGAGGAGGTTCGCATAAACACCGATGGCATCGCGATTATGATGAGCATTGATCGATCGGGCTCGATGAATGCTCTTGATTTTGAAGTGGATGATCGTCGCGTAAATCGACTGGAAGTAGTGAAGCAAGTCTTCAGGGATTTTGTTCTCGGATCGGATGGCTTTCCCGGGCGCCCCGACGACTTAATTGGCTTGGTGGCCTTCGGAGGATTTGCTGAATCCAAATGTCCTCCTACCTTGGATCACAATACGCTGGTAAAGATTCTGGATTCCGTTAAGCTCCCCGAACCGATCCTCGATTCGCAGGGACGAGTTATTAACGAAGATCTTTTGAGGGAAGAGCAGGCGACGGCAATTGGTGATGCTTTGGGAACTGCCGTAGATCGACTTAAAGATCTGAAGATCAAAAGCAAAGTCATTGTCCTGCTTTCCGATGGAGAGAGTAACGCCGGGGTCCTAAGCCCAGATGAAGCCGCAGAAGCCGCCAAGGCCTACGGCATCAAGATCTATTGCATCGGTGTTGGTAGCAACGGTCAGGCGCCCTTCCTAATGACCGACGCCTTTGGACGAAAGTTCTTGGAGAATCAACTTGTTCGAATGGATGAAGCTACTCTGAAATCGTTGGCGGAAAAGACCGGCGGTCAGTACTTTAATGCCAAGGACACGCAGGCACTTAAAGCTGTCTACGAACAAATCGACCAGCTTGAGAAGACTCAAACCGAGGGCAAAATTTATACGGACTATCGAGACTTGTATCCTTGGCTGATCCTACCAGCAATCACTTTGGTCATTTTTGAAATACTACTTACGTCAACTCGCTTTCGATCGATCCCTTAAGCCATGAACTGGGCAAGTCCTCATTATTTCTGGTTGTTGTGGTTGGTGCCTCTGGTGCTGACGGTCGGAGTTTTTGCGCAGCGAAGACGCAATCGATCAGCCGTAAGGTTCGTCGACCATCCGATGCTGTCGCAGTTAGCGCCGTCGTACAGTTGGCTTCGCATCAGCTTGAAATGGACGTTTTTAACTCTCGGAATCACGGGATTGGTTCTAGCGATGGCCCGGCCGCAACTAGGTTTCTACTTCGAAGAGGTTACCGCACAAGGCGCTGAAGTCTTGGTGTTAATCGATGTCTCACGATCGATGCTGGCCGAAGACGTTGCGCCCAGTCGATTGGCTAGAGCCAAGTCTGATATCGTCGATCTGTTGCAACGAATGCCCAGTGATCGCGTCGGCTTGATCGCCTTTGCAGGTGCTCCATCGGTTCTTGTTCCTTTGACCTTGGACCACGGGTTCTTCAAACTTGTACTTCAAGACCTCGGACCAAATAGCGCACCTCGAGGCGGTACGAACATCGGAGACGCGATTCGCAAAGCAATCGAACAGTTCGGAAATTCAGCAAATAGTGACCGAGCTATTGTTCTAATCACTGATGGTGGCGATCAAGAGTCCTTTCCGACTGAGGCGGCGAAACTGGCCGCCGAACGGAACATTCGAATAATCGCTGTGGGGCTGGGCGATCCCACTGAGGGTGCGAGAATCCCTCGGCGAGACAAGGATGGAAGGTTGACCTATCAGCAGTTTGACGGTCAAGAAGTTTGGTCGAAAATGGAAGACAAGACTTTGAAGGAGATCGCATCGATTACCTCAGGAGCTTACATTCCCGCGCAGACTCGGCTTTACGATCTAGGCGAAGTCTATACGGAAAACTTGAAAGAGCTGCGTCGAGGTGAGATGTTTGCAGACAAACGAAAGCGTCCCCATGAACGGTTTCAGATTCCCGCTGTAATCGGGTTGATCTTTCTGATGCTTGAGCGAAACATCGCTCGGTATGCCAGTCGCAAGGAATCTAAACAATGATTGATTCTATGGTCCTAGCGTCGAAGCGCAACGTTCAATCTCGAATTAGGTTTGCCAGCGCGATTCTGTTGGCGATATTGGGAAATCTACTCGTTGTGGGTTCGCCCTTGTTCGCAGATCAGCCCAATAAGCAGGCTCGCCAAAAGGTCAACGAAGGTCTCCAGCAGTATTCATCGGGCAACTACGAACAAGCGGCTAAGTCGTTCGCGGAAGCCGCGCAAGCTGCCCCTGACAATCCGATCATCAAGTTCGACGAAGCCTGTGCTGTTTCGGCTGCTGGAGACGACGATAAAGCTCGGGAATTGTTGTTACAAGCCTCGGCAAGTTCCGATCCTCAAGTATCCGCAGCGGCTTGCTATAACCTAGCCGCCATCGCTGCGAAACGAGGTCGCAAGGAACTGGGCGATGACCCAATCTCTGTCGCTCCCGAAGCGCGTCAAGCCGCGTTGGACCGACTTAAGGCCGCTGCCACTCACTACCGAGACTGTTTAAGAATTGCTCCCGAACACCCAGACGCTCGACACAATCTGGAATTGGTCCTCACCTTGGTCAACTATCTGCAACAGCAATGGCAGTTACGCGATCATCAACAAGCCATGGAGAAGATGAGTCTCTTCGACTTGTTGCGACATCTTGACGATCAACAGCTCAACCTCCGCAGTTCCGCGATTCCGTACAAAGGCAAATCGGCGTCGAAAGTTTCACGGTTCGATCGTGCGAAGCTATCAGCGCAGCAGATGAAGCTGCTGGAGGATATGCCGACGCTTAAATCCAAGATCGATGCTCAGTTGAGTAACAGTGCGAACGAATCCACGCCACAAACCAATGCCCCCGGCGGCGCAAATGGCCCTGGCGGCGCGAATCAGCAAGAGCCGTCTGAGGTTGAGGCACAGCTTCGCAAGCTCGTTGCGGAGCAACAAGACCAAGCCGGTCAAGCAATCCGGCAAGCCTCGGAGGACTTGCGAGCTGCTAATTGGGATCGAGCGTTAGAGAGACAGCGATCCACTAGTGAGTGCTTTCGACAACTGCAGGCTCTGTTTTCAGCTTTTCCCGAGAATCTAGATCTTGCGATTGAACTTCAAGAGTCTTTGATTGCCCAAGATGGAAGCAGTAATTCTGTCGACTCGACTTCAAACTCAAGCAAATCCAATTCGAGAGATTTAAGCATACCCTCTACCAAAGTTACCAGCGCGCAGGATAGCTCCGCGGACGGTCAGGCTTGGCAGCAAGGCTGGGTAACTAACTTCAGTCAATCGCTCGCAGCAAAGGCTAACGCAACGTTGCAGTCTTTGCCTGTAGATAACTCGAATCCAAAAATTGAACCCGAACCGTCAAACGAATTGCCGGACAGTGCAGACAAGAATGAATCAAATGACTCAGAAAGTCTTGAGGCTGATAAGCCGGAGTCGGAAAAGCTCGAATCGGAAAAGCCAGAATCGGAAAGACTGGACGCTGATAGACCGGCAGTTGAACAAGCTGGTGAGAAGACGCCCGAACTCGGCGCAAGCGAGGAGAGCGAGCTTACACCAGAGCAAAAGCAACTCAAGCAGCAAGAGGAGTTCACCAAACAATTGCGAAAGGCACTCGAGCGAACTGTCGAACTTGCGCCAGCGATCCTCGAACGCTCCGCCGATGCTAGAGGATTGTTAAGCGAATCGCAGAACGACGCTGCTAGACCAGCTCAAGACGACGTTCTCCACATGCTCAAAGAGATCCGCGATCTGCTGCCTAAGCAACCCAATCAGGACCAAGAACAGAATCAGAACCAAAATCAAGATAAGAATCAAAAGCAGAATCAAAACAAGGATCAGAAGAACTCTGATCAAAAAGAACAGAACGATCAAAAAGACTCAAAGAGCAAAGACCAGCAAGAGAACCAAGAGAATCAAGAGAACGGCGAAGAGAAGAAGTCGGACAAGCAGCAGGACGCAGATAATTCATCCACTAAGGATGAGCAAAAAAACAAAGACTCCAAAGATCCGAAAGAGAGTGACAAGTCTCAGCAGGAGAAGAAGAACGATCCCGAAAAGTCAGAACCCAAGGATGCATCCAAAGAAGCTGAAGAGAAAGCTGCTGAGGAAAAGTCTAAAGAGCAGGCTGCTAAGGAAGCTGAAAAGACCAATGCGGCAAACAAATCCGCCGAGCAGACGGCTCAGCAGATCGCTGAACAACGCGCTCAGGCTGTCCTGCGGAGAATTCGCGAGCGTGAGGCTAAGTACCGCGAGTTGCTTCAACAGTTGCGTGAACGGCAAGCTCAGCAGGTGCCTGTTGAGAAAGACTGGTAGTCTTTCGTAATCAAACCGAGCGCCTTGGCTGCCCCCCAGCATTGGCGGGTTTACTGGCTACTGATATCGTTTACGACCGGACATTTACTAGTACGCAGTGCTGATGTTGAGTATGCTAAACATCTCTTTTCTGATTAAGACTGGTCTAGGGCGTTCGAACAATGATTCGACTTCGATTCTCATGCGTCGCTGCGTTCGCGTTCCTAGCGACTATGGCTCTTTCAATGAGTACCGCAACGGCGCAGTCGCTTAAGGAGTTGGTGGGGTACACAAGGCTGCAAACTGAGTTTGGTGGCAGCCTAGCAACGGGAGCCGGTGTTACGGTCGGACTGATCGAAGCTGACACGGATGGCAATACAACGATCGCCTCGTACATGCCGAACACCGGAATTGCCGACTTCACAGGGAAGAACTTCATTAACAATGCACCTGCGGGTCAAACGGTGACGATCTCGGGTCACGCAACCAGTGTTGGTCAGAACTTTTTCGGCAACAACACCAGCCTCTCGCCTGGCGTTGTCAACGTGCAAGTTTATGAAGCTAATGACTTTGTAGGCGTTCGTCAAAGATTTGGAACGGCCAGCAATCCAGATGTCATCACTGCCAGCGTGATCAATCACTCGTACATCGGTTTCGGTTTAACGACAGCTCAAGCAACCGAGATTAACGCACGACTCGATTACACCGTCAATCGCGACAACGTGACTTCTGTAGTTGCTCTGAACAACGGAATCGGAGCGGTTCCGCAACTGTATGGGCAATCGTACAACTCCATCGTTGTCGGCAGATCGGATGGACAGCATAGTTTTGGAACGACAACCGTGGGAGGAGCGGGGCGGACCAAGCCCGACATCGTTGCGCCGCAAGGATCGACTAGCATGGCGACACCAGTGGTTAGTTCTACGGCCGCGCTTCTGCATTCAGCGGCAATCGCAAATTCGATGACGAACGCTCGCAATAGTGAAGTGACAAAAGCGATCATTATGGCCGGCGCGACGAAGACGGAGTTTCCTGGTTGGTCCAATACGACTACGCGGCCGCTGGACACAGTTTTTGGAGCTGGTGAGGTCAACGTCTACAACAGCTACAAGATTCTGCTGGGAGGCGAACAAGCTGGGTCTAGTACCGAGCCCATCATGACGTCCTCGCTTCGAGGCTGGGACTACGACACGATTGATCCGCTCGGCAATCGTTACTGGAATTTTGAAGTCACTGCAGGGCAAGAGATTTCCGAGGCCTCGATTTTGTTGACCTGGAACGCTCAGTATCAAGACGGATCGAACAACTTTAACAACACACTTACGCTCGCCAATATGGACATGCGTTTCTACAACTCAACCGGCGGCTTCCTCGGCACGCTTCTATCGTCAAGCTTGAGTACTGTAGACAACGTCGAGCACATCTATTTGAGGAATCTCACCGCCGGAACCTATACACTTGCCATCACATCCAATCTCAGTACCAGTTTTGGACTAGCTTGGAACCTCGTTGCCGTCCCCGAGCCGACATCGCTGCTTTTGGTTAGCTTATTCGCAACCCTTTCCTTCACTTTCCGCCGAAAAAGAGAGCAGAACGCCTAACGCTTCTCTGGTTTGCAAGTCGCCGTTTTGTCGATAGAATCTCTTTTTCCCTGGGGCTTGTTGAATGACTTTCCCTGAGGTTAATTCACGACAAGTGTTGGAAGCGGTAGTCGGATTGCAGAAAACTCAATTCGAAACAATCCAACATGGTGTCAAATCGGGTGTCGTAAAGCCAGAACAGCCATTCGCAAAAGTCGATTGGACCCAATAAAAATAAGCACGCCCTCGTAGCTCAGTTGGATAGAGCAACGGATTTCTAAGGAAAAAAGGCCGTTTTCGGCACTTTGGAATTTTGAAAATTTCCTGGAAATTTTCAAAATTGTCTCCCGCTAAATCTCTCTAAATCAGTGCTTGCTGGTGTCAGTGACACCAGCGCTTAGAGCAACAGAAGTTGCATCCGTTGCTCTGACTTTCTCCACGCTGAAGTTGCGAATTTCAAGTCGTTTCCGTTGGATCAAATCGCCGGAATTCGCGATCGAGATCCAATTGCCCCTTATGCTCTTAGCGCTTTCTCGCGTCGAAGGGCGGAACAGGACGATCGAGTGGGTGGTAGAGCCAACTTAACATAATACATCTTATGTTAAGTCACGTTTCCCAAGTCTCTGAGCCATGAAGTCGTCTAGGGGTGAACAAACTACTACCCGAGTTCTGGGTTTAGGCTTCGCTTGAACTGCCGAGTCGTAACTGAACTCGTCGTCGGGCATTCATGTTGATCAGCTTAACGGTGGGAATTGCATCCTGGATTAAAGAACTTGCTGTCTCAGGCTCACGCAACCAGCGCGAGACATAACAATGTGGTCGACGACATTGATTCCCAACGTCTCGCCAACTTGCTCAAGTCGATGCGTAATCTGTCTGTCCTGAATGCTCGGTGCCGGATCTCCTGAGGGATGATTGTGAGCCAGCAGTACAGCGGCTGCCGAGTCCTTGATTGCCGCTCGAAAAACCTCTCGTGGATGGACTAGTGATGCGTCGAGTGTCCCTCGAGTGACAAGATGCGAGCGAAGGACATGCAGCTTGGTATTCAGCGTGACGACATGAAACTCTTCCTGCATACCGTCGGCAATCAAGCGTGCAAAATAGGCTCGGCAGTAGTCTATTGCAGCCTGCGGTGAATTGATGACTGCTTTGATCTCATACTGAGAGCGAACTTCGGCGATTCTTCTGCCTAGTTCGATCGATGCCAAGAGTCGATCGTGTTGTAGCTTGGACAAGCCTAACTGCTCCCGAGTTAGCTCGATAATTGTGTCGATGGAGGCAATCTGGAGAACCTCCAGAGCACGATCTTCGGATCGAAGAGCAATCTCAAGCAGCTCGTCGTCGGGCAGCTTAGCAAAATCCGTACGGTATCTGGGGTGGTTCATGCGATACAGCTTGCCACAATCCCAGGGCTTCGAACAAGAAAAAGCCCTATCAATTGACAGGGCTTGTTCGGTGCGAGCGGTCAAGCTCGTTTACTGCGGCTCGGCTTGGCAATGATGGCTAGCGGACTGTAGAACCATTCGAGCAGTCGCCTCGGCTACAGCATGGTTGAACCATTCAGCGCGGTGAGCAGCCTTCAGCGATTCATCAGGCATACTCACCGCCACTTGCGGCGCGAAGCCATTACATCTCAGCCAAGCCATCAACGACTCGGCTTGTTCGGTCGCTTCGAACCACTGACGGTCGTTGTAGTACTGCAGCATACATCGAAAGGCTTCATCGGGATCCATGATATCTCCTCAAGGAAAAAGATCATCTGGATCAAGGTCCTCTTGGTGAGCTTGCATCACCAAATAGTACTTCATACCGCCATCCCCAAACGCATCAGGCTCGACTTGCATATCGTGACCACATTCCGTGCAAACCACATACATCGAGCAATCGTCGATCTCCTCGATATCCAATTGCCCCTGACGTTCAGGACAGACCTAGTCCTCCCGATCAACCAACATAGCACCGCTCCCAGAGAGAACGAAACCGCATCAGCGGGTCATTCAGAGGTTGAAGAGCAGGAGAAGACTGCCAGAGAAAGCACTCTAGCGCAAGTGAATCAGATGTCTCAACTGAGAGAGTCCACAGTACACAGGACGGTTCGCCCTGGGGCACGAACCTCAGCCGCTGTCTAGTATGAATTCTAAGTTCCCCGCAATCAAACGACAGACACAAAGGCCCTTGGCGAATGGCCGAGACGATCTCGAGCGGCGCTGGTATGGCGAACGTTTGGATCGAGGCTAAAGGAGTCTTGAGCCTTAAGACACTGTTGGCCGAGCATGATCATCTTCATGGAACCGCCGGATGTGGCCCCGCACGTCCGGCGTGTGAGAAGGACGGTCAGCGATGGCCGTCCTTACGCGATTTCGACAGAGTTATGGCTCTTTGCTAAACTCTAACGATGTTTGTTGCATAATCTTGAAGTCCAGTGACAGAAACTGAATGTACCGGCCCACAAGGAGACTTGTTACAATCTCACGATCGACTGATGCACCAACTGTCTCAAAATGCCATGTGCCATCGATGCTTGTAGAACCCCAGCGATCAAGTGGTCCTACATGTACTTTTCGAGCAACAAAGTCGGAAAAGTGTGCGCGAGGATTTCGTGGCGAGAAAGACGCCTGCGTCCTCGCGGGGCCAGATGAAGTTTGCCTATGTAGTTAAACTTCATGTTTACTCGGCAAGTCCCGGGGGAGCAGGGTCAAATCGAGATGGCTGATTGGCCTCGCGTACAGGTATGCTCCTATGTGCCCAATCATTGGATCGCATGTATTCTCAAATACTGGTCCGTTTCCTCGTCTGCCTCCTACATCAGCACGAATCCTCAATGACCTCAGGTTTTTATATCCCGGGACTACATATTCCCCGATATTTCTCGCTACAGTGACTTGCTTAGGTCCGACGTCATAGGAACGCCAACAGTATCGGAAGGCCGACTACGCGGTCGCTGGTCACAGCCATTGCTGACGGCAAGGAACCCGACCCCGATCTGGTCGATCAAATCCTGACCGATTGCGGCAAGTCGCTCGATGACCTGCGAACTGCTGACCAAACGCCGCGAACTCCGCCGCGCTGTCGATCAAGAGTCCAAGTTGATGAAGGAACGCGAACAGACTGACAAGCAGATTCAACGGGTGGACGCCGAACTTACCGCCGCCGAGCAGCGTCACTAGGAAGCCACTCACCCGTTTCTGTGCCGCCGCGACGAAATCCGTGACGCCCTGTTCGAAGCCGATCGCGCCGAACGCGAACTCGAACGCACCGACGCCGACGAAGACCTCCTGTCCAAACTGACATCAACCACCGCCACACTGGCCAACCTCCGTAATCAGGCAACGGAACCCGAACGGTACATCGCCGTCCATCGCCAACGAGCCGCCGACCTCCGCTCCCGCGCCGACAATTGCAAAGCCCAAATCCCCGGCCTGGAAAAGCAACTCGCCACCGTCAGGAAGCAGATCACGGAAAACGAACGAACGGTTGCCTCCCTTCGCTTGCGACTACTGGTGCCCTGATGCAGATTCAGGAAACGCGGGCATCCGTTGTCGGCGTCCACATCATCGCTTCAGGTATAGCAGTGGAAACATCACCTTGATCTCCAGATTTGCGTACTTACTAACTATCGCTTTTCGCTCCTCATTCGACATGTTCTTCTTAAGACGTGTGTGAGTCAGATAGACGGTCCATGTTCCACGGTGCCCTGAAAACCGTAGCGGCTCTTGCCACGGGAAAAACTCCTTCTTTAGTTCTTCTTTGAGGAGATCTTCGGCGACTGACTTCAAAGACTGGCTTGTTCCAAAATCAACATGTGCTGGAACGATAGGTCCATCTGCGTATACTTGGTATCCAGAGGGTGACACGAGGTGATAGCTTATTTCATCGGTGTTAACTGTGTTTTCATCACCTTTCAATACGACGATCCGGCTTGCCACCATCAACGCTTTTTCGACCTGCCCCTCGTTGAAAACGTCAAGCGACGGACAGTTGTCAATCAGCATGTTTTCCCCAACCCCTATGTCGAAAGCAGCCACGACAGTATGGGGGAAACCCTCCCAACGCCTGTCCTCCCAAGGGTCGATCTCAAATGCCGAGGCACCCATGTTCTTCTTGCCATACATGAGAGCCAAAGCATCGGGCGATACCAGTTCCCTCCCAACTGAAATGCGAGAGTCCTTCATGGTTAAAGTCTTCTTTCTCATGTCAAAATATGCGATCCTTGACGCCTGTTCGTTAAACTCACCTTCAATCAATTTGGCCCAAGAAAGAATACGATTACCCTGAGTTCTACACTCGGCACGGGAGACACAAATTTCCGATTCAGATACCAGCAGACGCAGCCACCCATCTGCGCTTCTATCCTCGAGATTGCCGTTCTCGTTCTTGGTCGTCTTCAGGTTCAGCAGGGCCATCCACCGAAGCAAGCCGCCAAATGCCCCGCGCATTCTGCTTAACGAATAGAGCTGAGATCCATCGGCAGGGTTGCGGCCGCGAGACAGCGATCGATGCAGAAGAATTCGGTCAGACACAGTCTCCTCTGGCCTCGCAGGGTCGACGCCGTGATCGATGCAGTCGTCGTATGCAGACTGTAATGCCAACTCGGCCTGCTCAACTCGTTCCTGTTGAGCAAGCTCTTGCAGAAGCCGTTGTTGATACAGGGCCTGATCGCGCGCAACCTGCTCAACGGCGTAATCCGTATCGAGGATGGACCGGTCAAGCTTGAGCTTGCTGGCCTCTGTTAAATACCGTTGCTCAAACGTGCGATAACGAGCGGCGGCTTCGTCCGACTGCGCTGCTTCCGAAGCTAACTTCGCGTCATCAAATTTGCTCTGCGCTTGCATGAGCTCTCCTTTCAACTTGCCTAGCAAGCCACGAACCTGTTCAATGTCACCCGACGGCTTGGATATTCTGTCTGCTAAGCTCCTCAATCTGCCAACATCCTCCTTTGCAGCCTCGGCCTCCTTCTGAATTTCCGACTGTTTTCCTTGAATTTCTCGCACGATCACATTGATTAGCCTATCAAACTCTTGGGTTGCGAAGCTTTGCAGTTGTTCTCGTCGCTCATTGATCTGAGCGACTTCCCGATTGATGTCTCGCGCCACGGCGACGACGCGATTCTCCGAGTTTGTGACCAGAACCATTCCGTTTCCCAAAATCTGGGCCAACAGTTTCCGTCGTTCAGCACCATTCCCTGCCTGAAGCAGCTTTTTCAGTTCATCCCTTGATGTTTCCAATCGTTTCCTGACTTCGTCTACGGTCACCTTTTGTTGAGTGACCTCCGATTGAATTTTAGCCACTTGTGATAAGACCTCTGGCGGAGCAATTCGGGCGATGTTCTGAAACTCTTCTTCAAGCACCTTTTTCAAGTTGGGATCATCGAGAGTGAGCAACGAAGCCAATCCCGCGGCCCGCTCCTCAAGACTGCTTACAAACATCCCTCCTGAGCGAAGAAACTCCCGCAGCCCTTTCTCAAGCTCTGGATCGTTAATTTTTAACTTGGGCAGATTCAGGTCTTGAATGGTTGAATGGTTGAGATCGAGTACGACGTTTCCTTGCTCAATCTTGACAGGCAGCGCCGCTGCGGCAGCGTTGACTGCAGTCACGAGCTCATCGAGTCCTTTGAGATTCTTGACAAAGGACTCCGCTTCCCCCTTGAGGGATTGGAGTTGACCCGAAACATTGGATTGGAATGAGTTCAGCTGGGATTTGAACTCGTTCCATTCCGCAGCGCCA
>CAYWNG010000074.1:0-1437 GCA_964458685.1 uncultured Pirellulaceae bacterium | reverse complement strand
ACAGGTGTGATTGTTGCATCTGCCTGTTGGGCAATCTGCCCCACGTTTTGCACAATGCTCCCTAGGTTGCTCCAATCCATCTGGTCAACTTGATTAATCAGATCGACGGCGGTCGTCACTGCTTGGGCGATGCCAACGCTTGCTCCACCGGTGAAAGGGGCAAGCACGGCACCGACGATCCGCACGACAGCTTTGATGAGTCCAACAATAAAGGATCGCCTTTGTTGCTCTTCCAATCGGTTTGCGGTATCGCGCAACTGTCGTTGCATTTGTTCGAGACTCTGCACAGCCTGCTCGATAACCTGCGGCGCTCTCTCATACGCCAATTTCGCTGCAGCCAACTGGGCCTGAGCCAGATCGCGTCCACGAATCGCAAGCTCAAGTCGAATTTTCCCGCCCGTGAGATCCTCGTCGGCACCCTTTCCAGCCTCTATCCTTGCTAAGCCCTCCCATTTGGAGATCTCGTGCCCAAGCTTAGCCATGCGGTCGTAGATCGCCGCCATTTCCAGAGCATGCTGAGCGGCCCGGATAGCGAACACCGACGCTTCGAATTCAACTCGCTCGATCGAAACGTCGTATTGACGCTGCTGGTACGCGGCGAGCAACTGATTCTTGACTGCTCCGAAATCAATTTGCTTGTCGAGATCCTTTGCCAACTCCCGAATCTCTTCCGCGTAAGCTGCAAAGGCCTTATCCGGCGGGATGCTGAGATCACACTCCGCAACCAAGGATACTCCGCCAAGAGACGGAAGCCCGCTACGTGGAGGAAGCGGTACAGGAAATCCTGGTTTTGGTTCCCGTCTAACGTCGATGACTTGGAGCAGAAGCTCTTGGTAACTCTTGCTCCGATCAATCCTTGCAACGATGGCCGCTCGGTCATTGAGAATTCTCTCCTGTTCCGCTGCAGTGGCACTGCACTGCCAGGCAGTTGACTTGTTCCAAGAGGTTTCGATGCGGCTCAACTTCCGTTCTTCAATCGGAAGGAATGGCTTCAACTCACGTTCGAAAGTGCCCAACTGTTCATCGAGTTTGCCGCGATACAGTTCGATGCGTGAGCGGTCAGACTCTAAGTCCTTGATCGACTTCAGGTGTGTCAAGAACGAGTACACAGAATTGCACATGGAGTGCAAACTGCGGGTTGAATGGCCAGTTGATGGGAATCCTTGCCACCGGAACAGGCCTCCACCATCGCGTACACTGCCCAACGGAAGCGAGAAGGAAGTCTGAGGCAGGTTCAGCGTAGTCCACTGATTGTCAATATTGTGAGGCCCTGGCTCAACAAGGACGAGGCCACCATCACCCTCATAGGACAGCAGCATCACGTATCGCAGCCAAACTGCTGCGTCAACCAGAAAGTCACCGCTCGCCAGCGGGGTTGCACTTTCAACAAGCGCGCCAAGTTCGCCGTATCCATCCAGAGTTTTCAGATCCAGCTTT
>CAYWNG010000073.1:8372-16646 GCA_964458685.1 uncultured Pirellulaceae bacterium | reverse complement strand
CGCTCACCCAGGGCTAGGGTTGTGTCGCCACTTCGTGGCTGGACTACTGGGTTGGATGCTGAGTATGTAGGGTCAGCTTATCGACTTCGAACTTTCTTCCGCCGCGTACTTGCCACTGACAACGACACAGACGCAATCACATGAATACTTTTTGTGGTCTTTGTGATTTTTTGTGGCCAGCACAATTCGGAAGCTTGGGCTAGAGCTTCTTGATGCGAATGCGTCGATACTCAATCTGACCGCGATCGCCTTCAAGACCAATCGGCCCAGTTGCGGGCACTTTCATGTTGTCAGTCAATAGCTCGCCATTGCAAGTAGCCACGGCGACTCCATCTTTAACAGTGACTTCCAAGTCATTCCAGTCGCCCTCTTTGAATTGCTTGAGCTGATTGTAAGGCCCAGCCAAGAGATAGTCGCGGCACTGCAACTGCGGCTCGCGAATGAACACGCCGCTGTCCGCATTGGGAGTCGCACGGAACTGAAGTCGCAAGACAAAGTCCTCGCCAAACTCCTTCTCAGTCCAAAGCTGCTGAATTCGTCGACCTTCAGCGGGCGTGGTCACAACCAGTCGACCGTTGATCGCGCGGTAGCGACCATCGGAACTTTCTAGCTTACCTTGGAACGACTGAGCCTCGGCAATGTCCACAAACACCGGCGCGTCAGGCTTGGGATTCTTGGGTGGATTGCGTGGAGGCGTTGGACGAAAGCCCCAGCCAGTCAAATCGCGGCCGTTAAAGAGGCTTACAAACTCGGGCTCCAACTCAAAACTATCTGGTTCCGTTTCGGTCAATCCTAGAGTTGCCATTACCGGGCGCAAAGCTCCGGCCCAGCGATCGTAGCCTACAGCATTCAAATGCAACATGTCTGGAAAGAACTCGGCGCGAGCATCACCTTTGGCATCAGCAAACAAGGCCCAAGTATCGAGTACGGTCACTTGCTTGTCACCGCGTACAATGCCATCCAGCAACGCATTGACTTGCTTGATAGTCTCGACGGGGCGCTTCTTGGATGCCGAGCTTGGAAAGATATGGCAAAGGACGACTGGAACTGTAGGTGACTTTTGTTTGATGCTTTCCAAGATTTTTTGCACATTTCGAGCGATCGCTTCGGGTTCGACGCCAATCTCGATATCGTTCGTGCCCATCAGCAAGAAGATGGCTGATGGGTTAAGCGACAAAACATCCTCTTCCAAGCGAATCAACATGCCGCGTGTCGTGTCGCCACCGATGCCGCGATTGGCCAGCTTCACACCGGGGAACTTGCCCTTGAAATCTTCGCCCCAACCTTGAGTGATCGAGTCGCCTAGAAACACGACCGCCTTTTGATCTTGCTGAACCTGCCCTGCCCACATGCTTCGCGCCTCATGCCATCGTGTTACATATCGGTCATAGCGTCTAAGCGGCCCTTCACCTGGCAACTTTTCTTCGTCTGCTTGCGACGGCAACACCTTTTCTGGCAGCAGCTTTGTCTCTTGAGCTTGGCTGCTGGGGACCAACATCGTTACGAGGAAGGACCATAGGCACAACTGTAGCGGTAAATGAAAGGGTCTCATGGCAGGTTGATCCAGAAAGAGAATCGGGGAGAGGTGGGATTTGGATATGGCTTAACCGGATGTCGACGCTACTTGGCGAACTGCAAGTCGGATAGCTTGACAGTCTTTCGCACACGTCCGCGGCCGGTCATATCGTGAATTCGAAAGGTTACGGTCGGCTGAGCAAGCGACCAATTGACTTCGATCATACCAAAATGGAAGTCGGGACAAGCCACGCCGACTCGATTTCGGTTGGGTTCGATGATATCCCAATCGCGATTGAGTCCGCTGGCCGTTAGATCGTAAAGCGGATAGCAATCGGGAGCCTTGAGCACAGAGAGCTCGCCCCAATGCACATCGCCGCTAATAAAGACTACGCCGCCAGCTCGCGTCGATTTGATCAACTGCACCATCTTCGTGAGTTCGCCGGGAAAGTTGGTCCAGGATTCCCAACCGTTGTACTCGTGGGAAAACTGAATGCTGCTACAGATGAGTCGTAAATCGGCGGGTTCCTTAAGCTTTTCCTCAAGCCAAGTCCATTGCTGAGTCCCCAGAATTGTCTTCTTTGGATCGGTGTCAGGCAAATAGTCATTCTTCCACGATGTCAGCGGGCTCTTCAGCGGCGGGTCGCGAAAGGTGCGAGAGTCCAGAACGATGATATGCAGCGACTTGCGAGCAGCCTCATCCTTGAACCAATAGTCAGTGTAGATGCCTTCGCGTTTGCGTCGCTCGGACTGCTCGGGCTCATTCCAAAAGTTCAAGAAGATCTCTTTCGACTGCAGCCGAAAAGGATACTCTTTGCCCGCGTCGTTGGCTCCGTAATCGTGATCATCCCAAGTCGCGATGGTTGGCACTGCAGCTCGTAGCTTTTGAAACTCGGGTTTTGAGTTCAGCTTGTTGTACTTAGCCTGAAGCAACTTCATATCGTCAGTATCACCGTAGATATTGTCACCTAGATAGATGAACAACTCGGGATTCCACTGAACGACTGTGTTGAGGATGTTAATCGGTTCGTCTTGAGTCTGACAGGAACCGAAGGCGATTCGAGAGATCAGCGGATTGGCTTGCGGCGCAGCCGATGGCGGCGGTAGTGGACTAGCCTGCGCTTGCACTCCCTGGGATTGTACTCCCTGGGATTGCACTACTTGCGAATGTGCCGTCGTTCCAAGGACTGTCGACGTTAGGAGAAGAGGCCAAACTAAGTCGCTACAGAACGCTGGAAAAATCTTACGAAGCAACATGATGCAAACCGGAGATAGAGTAAAAGTCGTTGAAGCCTAGCTGCCTCAAGTCCCAGATATCATACTCAGGATTGTCGCCCAATACTTCGACTGTCAATCTTCGTTTCGCAGGTCCGATTCGTTGATCGTCTTGAAGCCCTTGGATGCCAAGACGTCTAAAGCGAGTTCTGGATTGTCGACCATAATCGCTACAGCGGGTCGCGAGCCTTGAACGGTGATCAGCGGATAGGCCTGAACGATATTGATTTCGGCAGACAACAATGCTGAGCAGATCTGAAGCAATGGTTGGTCGCTGGCGGGCAATTCAACGCCGATCAAGTCGGTCTCAATCATAGCCAGTCCGGCCCGTTCCAAGATC
Organism: uncultured Pirellulaceae bacterium; assembly: GCA_964458685.1. Lineage (GTDB taxonomy): Bacteria > Planctomycetota > Planctomycetia > Pirellulales > Pirellulaceae > Aureliella. Next base: position 13,516 of record CAYWNG010000073.1, on the reverse strand, counting down.
TCTCGGCCACGCTCGGGATCACTGACGAGAAAGCGAACAAAGGCGCACTCTGCCGAGTCATTGATGGACAAAGCGACAATGCGAATTCCCGTGCCTTCAAAGCGTCGAACAACTTCCAACAATTGGCCCACACGATTCTCTAGAAAAACCGTGAATTGCCGAATCGTTGGGTAATCATGGCCGCGCGCTGTCAGAAAATCGGTATGGGAACCAGAGCCACTACTCATACTCATCTAAGTACTTCCTCGTTGATCTAACTTGCCACAGCGGGTCTTCAGGCGGCATGCGAAAGCTCGTCGTGAGCCGCAAATCGTTGGGAAAACTATAGCAAGTCACGTATCTGTTGACAAACTGACTCTGGCGGTATCTTAGAACTGCGACGAAAAAACAGGTCGCTTTTTCCTCGAAATTTTCCCGTCGCATCACTTTCAACCTTTTTTGTCGCCATTGTGGTTCGAACTGGTGGTTCGAAACGTTAGTTCAAGATCCGCCCGCTTGCGGGTGAGGGCCAGAAAGTCATACATCCATCATGCAGCATTCCATCGATATCCGAGTTCAATACAACGAAACCGACGGCCAAGGTCGAGTCCACCATGCTCAGTACCTTAACTACCTAGAACGAGGCCGCGTAGAACTACTACGAAGCATTGGCCACAGCTACAAAGACTTCGAAGCCACCGGATTGATGCTGGTGGTTAGCGAACTGAATATTCGCTATTTGGGAGCGGCTTGCTTTGACGACATCCTGAGATTGACTACCAAAGTTGTGAAGACCCGCGGTGTGCGAATCGAGCATGCGTATGAACTGGTCAAGCTAGACCCGGCTGGCAACACAGCCGAGACAATTGTCACGGCTCATACAACCATCGCGTGCATCGATCGCCAAGGCAAGGTCGCGCGCTTGCCTGCTTACCTTCGCGAGTAGCCGCAGTTACTTTCCTGCTTGAGCAACCGCTTCGGCTTGCTTGATGACTCGCATGATATTGCCACTCATCACTTTGTGAATATCGGCTTCGGTGTAGCCGCGATCCAGTAGAGCTTGAGTGATGACGGGATAGGTCGACACGTCTTCAAGCTGCTTTGGAACCGTTGTGATACCATCGAAGTCACTGCCCAAGCCGACGTGATCGATACCAGCGACTTTGATCACGTGATCGATGTGATCGACAACGTCGTGGACTGTGCCTGGAAAGATTGGATGTTCGGCGCGATAGCGAGCCCGCTCGCGATCGATGGCAGCTTTGTCGTTACCGTATTTAGCTTCCAGCTCGCGAGTTTGATCAAACAAACCGCTGGTGTTCTTCGCCGACTCGGGAACAACAAAGCCTGAAAAGAAGTTGATCATCACAACGCCGCCATTTGCAGGAAGCTTCTTGAGTATCTCATCGGGAACATTCCTCACGTGATCTGCGATTGCTCGGGCTGACGAGTGCGAGAAGATGACTGGTGCAGAGGTTGTGTCCAGTACGGCTTGCATCGTTTGCGGCGAAACGTGCGAGATATCGACTAACATTCCCAAGCGATTCATCTCGCGCACGACCTCTTTTCCAAACTCGCTCAAGCCACCTGCGCGACCCTTGTCGCTGCATGAATCGGCCCAAGCGAGCGAGTCGCTGTGTGTCAGCGTCATGTAGCCTGCGCCCAGCGCGTGCAAGCGTCGCAGCTTTTCCATCGAATCCTCAATCGAATGCCCGCCTTCGACTCCAATCAACGAAGCGATCTTGCCTTGCTTTTGAATCCGAACAATATCGGAGTAGTTTCGCGCGAACTCAAACGTCTCGGGGTACTTGGCAATCATCGCATGTACCAAGTCGATTTGCTCGAGTGTCATCAAATGCGCCGTGCCATCCTTCACTGTTCTGGCGGGAACATAAACGGACCAATACTGAGCCCCTACTCCGCCTTTACGCAGACGAGCAATGTCGGTGTGAATTGTGGGCTGGGGCAGCGCGATATCCAGCTTGTCGAATGAACGCGATCCCTTTTCGCGAACTTCCCAAGGTAGATCGTTGTGTCCATCAAAGACGAAACTACGATGATGAATTGCTAGAGCTTGCTCGCTGACCACCACCGGCTTTCGCTCGACCTTTGCGGGCTCATCGGCAATCGCAAACGATGGAAGGATCAACGGAGTCACTAAAGCAAGCTTTACAAGTGCCCTGAAAACACCCCTATGCCAATCTCTCCAAGCAATGAATGCTGTAGCTCGATGATGGTTTGGAATCATAACCAGCCTTTCCCGTGTTGTATTTTCTCGTGTTGCAGTGCCCGCGTCGAACAACGATAATGGATAACTTCGTAGGGGATAATGTATCGTAGTCTCAAGTTGTTTACGATGACCATCGGACACGCACTTTCGATCAACTGCTTGGCTAACGCCGCCTATGCGTACAGTAGGGACGGCCAACGGTTCTACCTTTCCCAATCTGCACGAAGAACAATTCAGCTTTTCTACGCAATCGCAAGTTCGAAGCCAACGCAGCACTGTTGGCTGCTGAAGTATCGGCCTCAAATCCGGGAGATCCAGCGTCGGAAGTGCACGACCATCTTGAGCCGAATAGCGGAAGCGTCGACTGATCCCAAAGTTCAACTACTGGCAATTTGGTTGCTTGGAAGATGTGGCCGTAGCGCGGGGACAAAACAGATTGCCCCATATATGCGAAGTCGCGATCGACAGATGAGAAAAGAGCTTGTTCGAGCCTTCCGTCGAATGTCGGCTTGGACAGAACTGCGTGCTATGATTCGAAACGAAAGCGACCCTTGTATCTTGCGGATGGCCATGCATCAGCGTGTTCCACCATTTGCGGATCGATTGGTCAAGTTTACAAGATCCGTAGACCAAAGAAGCGAATTTGATAGATCTTCTGCTGCGCAACCGCTGCTGATTCAGCCAGGAGTGAGCTGTAGGGACGGGCTACCAGCGAAAAGTAGAACTCTCATTCGTGTGATCCTGGAACGCATTCACCGTCTCGTCAGCTTTCGCAATCGCCGGTAAACTCTCTTGCACGAGAGCCTGGGAACTATCGCCCGACATAAAGCCCTCTCTACATTGCTAACAGACTTTTGCCAAATGCCTTCATATAACAAGCGTGAGAACTGTTGATGAGCACCACTCGAAAATGTATCCATCAAGCTCGAACGAAAATCGTGGCCACGATTGGCCCAGCCTGTGATTCAGCCGAAGCGATTGCCAAGCTGATTGAATTTGGCGTGGATATCTTTCGGATCAATGCGGCTCACGGCACGCAAGCCGAATATGCCGAGAAGTTAGCCAACATCATCGAAGCGCGAAAGATGACCGGCTACCGCGCGGCAGTGCTTCTAGATCTGTCTGGTCCCAAAATCCGACTCGGGCAGCTCTTCCAAGATCCACTGGATGTCGAGCCCGGAACAGAGCTTACCTTTATTCGCGGCGAAGTCTCCACAGCCCCCGATGTCATGTGCAGCAACTACGACCGATTGGTCGACGAGGTGCATGTCGGCGACTCGATCATGTTGGCTGATGGCATCATCTCGTTGCAAGTTACCGAAAGGAATCCCAATAGCTTCCGATGTAAAGTTATCACCAGCGGAACGATTCGCAGTCGCCAAGGCATTAACTTGCCGGGCGTTACGCTGAGCGTTAGTTCGATGCTTCCTCAGGATATCGAAAATGCGATCTGGGCAGCTCGACACGATGTCGACTTTGTGAGCCTGAGCTTTGTGCGTAATGCTCAAGATGTGCTTTCGCTTAAGAACTTGATCAGCTCGCTGAATTCACACGCTTTAGTCATCGCCAAGATCGAGAAACGTGAAGCCTTATCCAATTTAGATTCGATTGTTGACGCCGCTGACGGCATCATGGTGGCGCGTGGTGACTTAGGAGTCGAGATCGATGTAGCGGAAACGCCAGTCGCTCAAAAACGCATTATCGAAGTTTGTCGCAAGAAGCTTAAGCCGGTCATTGTCGCAACGCAGATGCTGGAGAGCATGCACCAGAACCGTCGTCCTACCCGAGCTGAAGCGAGCGACGTGGCGAACGCAATTCTTGATGGAGCCGACGCCTGTATGCTCAGCGGCGAGACAGCAATTGGCAAGTATCCATTTGAAGCCGTCGAGACGATGAATCGCATCATGCTTTACACCGAGAAGATGCTCGACGGTCGAACCAACTTCGTTGGTCTCAATTCGATCGATCCAAAATTAGTCGACCCAATCACCAGCGCCGTTACCTTTCGCGCTTCCAACATTGCTGAAGAGATCGGGGCGAAGCTAGTTGTGGTAGCAAGTCGTAGTGGAGGCACTGCTTGGTTGCAAGCCAAGCAACGAAGCTATGTGCCCACGTTGGGAGTGAGCGATAACGAAGTCACGCTTCGGCGCATGTGTCTGTTCTGGGGTATCGTGCCGTTGTGGGTTGAATCGATGGAGAATCTTCAGTCACTGATTGAGGTCGTCACACAATGGGGACAAGAAGGCGGCATCTTGACCAAGGGAGACCGAGTGGTCTTCGTGAGTGGATCAGGCATCTTTGACAAGACGCACAACTTGTTGCTGGTCCATCAGATCTAGTGAGATTTGAACGGGATAAAAACGAAAAAGGGCCCGCTCTGAGGGAGCTGTTGTTCAGCTCCGTCAAGCGGACCCTTTCACCGTGAAATCTGGCCTTCGGTTGGCTAATGTAGCCTAGTTGTTGTTGCCGTACTTTGGCAACGCGCCTGTAAGGTCACGGGCATCCATGTTCGTCCAAATGCTTCTCGGAAGTTTGAGGCAGAGGCGTTTTGCGTGGCCGACGCAAAACGCCTGGAAACCTCAGGTTTCGGTGCCTGCTCTTGTCAGGGTGGAGGCTCTAACAAAAGCAAACAGTGCGTGATCCAGGAGGATCGTGTGGCAACCTAGCTCCGCGATGGGCCTCGGTGGCTCGCCACTGTTGTCTGTAGAGTTGCATTCCCCGTGCCAAAGCTCTGGAAGCCCCCGAAAAAAATCTCAACGGCTCTTTAGGCAACTAACTGCGACGGTTAGGCAAACTGCGATGTCGAATTTGACGATCGATTGAAGAACTTACATTGTAAATTTTACAATCCTTGGCGGTTTTTACCAAATGACAGCATTACTCACTGGGTATGCAGCACGTATTTGTAGGGTGTGTGCAGCATGCGATCCACCAG
>CAYWNG010000073.1:6251-8362 GCA_964458685.1 uncultured Pirellulaceae bacterium | reverse complement strand
ATGTTTGTCTCTGGAGTGCAAACCTTCCGGACATTTCGTAGCTCTTCGTAGGGCGTGTGCAGCATGCGATCTACCAGTGAGCAATGCTACCAACCAGACGTTATCCCAACTTCCAACACAGTTTCAAAACTCACTCGCATGCGGAACACGCCATCGGATGTTTGTCTCTGGAGTGCAAACCTTCCGGACATTTCGTAGCTCTTCGTAGGGTGTGTGCAGCATGCGATCCACCAGTGAACAATGCTGCCAACTGAACGCTATCCCAACTTCCAAGACAGTTTCAAAACTCACTCGCATGCAGAACACGCCATCGGCTGTTTGTCTTCGGAGTGCAAACCTTCCGGGCATTTCGTAGCTCTTCGTAGGGCGTGTGCAGCATGCGCTTCACCAGTGAGCAATGCTACCAACCAGACGTTATCACACCACCCAACACAGTTTCAAGACTCACTCGCATGCGGAACACGCCATCGGATGTTCCCGTCACGTGAAGGCCTTCCAACAACTCATCGGCGTGTTACGAGGTTGGACGACCGTCGCCCCAAATGCAACATTCGATCACGACATCCTGTTTTGCGAGGCCAATTAGCATTGGACCTCTTCACAGCGCCCTACGAAAAAATCGTCGCCACAGGCTCTTGCAATCTCCTACAGGTGACGGTATTCTCCTACACATGTAGGCAGACTTCGCCTAAGCCTCGCCAAATAAAAGTGAGAAACACTATCACTCCAAACAAACCACTCCCATCGCTCAGCGAGTCTCAAATGGAGATCATGCAGGAGATATGGTCTCGAGGCGAGGCGACCGTGACTGAGGTTTGGCAATCGATTGTTGCCAAGCGAGATGTGGCTCGCAACACAATTCTAACTGTGATGGAACGCTTGGTTCAGCGAGGTTGGCTGACTAAAAGGCCAGTTGCCAATGCTCATTTGTACAAAGCGACTGTCAGCCAAAAACGGACACTCGGGAAAGTTGTCAAAGATTTTGTTGATCAGACATTGCAAGGCGACACGGCTCCGCTGATCGTTACCATGCTGGAGAATTCGAAACTCTCCAAAGTCGAATTAGAGGCTATTGCGAAGTTGATTGAAGCAAAGAAAAAAGACCTTTAGAGAGTTCTCTCATAATTGGAGATCACAATGTTCTGGCTAACATTGGTTGTCGTCATCACCGTTGTTCTCGCGATTGGTTTCTTCATTGCCGAACTTTGCCTGTTCCAGCGACCTGCATTGCAAGACGTAGTGTGGCGTAGCTGCTTAGTTGCTCTGTTTCTGTTCCCGACGGGAATACTCTTACGACCATGGCTGCCAAGGCTGGAGATTAGTTTACCTCTCTCTGTTGGTTCGCTTACGAGCGGCACGCAAGAAAACATAACGACGTTTTCTGGACAGCTTGAGAATCAAGCGGTAGCGAAGGTTGCAACTCAATCACAAGAACAATCCGCAAACGAGTCACTTAACACCAGTTTCAGTGAAACTAACGCGATCGACACCCCGACTAGAAATACGCAGAAGCCTCCACAAAACCCGGAATTGACAAGAGATTCTAGCAGTGAGTTACTTGCGACGAGTATTCCGACAGCGGTCGAAGAACCTGCCACGCCCCGCTCTTCATACTTCGCCGGCGCTTCATACTTCGCCAACACAGGACCTGCGCTGAGTCTGATGTGGCTGGCAGTGGCGATACTTAAGCTGCTTCAAGTAGCCAGCCATTGGTATCGTTCGCGACGAATCTTGCGGACATCTACAACTGATGCGAACAGCAAGTGGAACGCCGTCACTAAGGAACTCTCGCCAAAAAGTATCCAAGTCGCGTTTAGCCCGTGTATTCTATCTCCGATGGTAGGTCCATGCGTGAAGAGAAAGACGACGAGTTGATTCGGCTAGTTCTTTCACACGAGCTGGCCCATATTCAGCGTCGCGATTACTTCTATGGAGTGCTGATTTCCATCGCTTGTGCGATACTCTGGTTTCATCCCTTGTGCTTTTGGATGAAGCGTCGCTTGATTTGGCTGCGAGAGGTTCTGTGCGATGCACAGGTGGCCTCACGATTCGGAGTTGTTCGTTATGCCGAAGCCCTACTCCAAACTGCCTCGCATCAACACAACTCGCTT
>CAYWNG010000073.1:0-6241 GCA_964458685.1 uncultured Pirellulaceae bacterium | reverse complement strand
TATGGGCGGATCATCGAGTATGTTAGCCAGTCGTGTTCAAGCGATGTTCTCGACGCCTGCGTCAAAACTAAAGACCGCGCCGCGGGCCTACACTCTCACGGCTTGGTGCATGATCGCCATCGGAGCCGTTGGAGTCACGTTTGTTCAAGCTGCAGGACCAAAACTCGACCTGACCAATGCTGAACACACTGCCCCTATGAATGATCAAGCCGATCCAGCCTCCCCGGAACAACAGGATGCTAAATCAACATTTAAGCTGCGAGGAAAGGTGATCGCAGCTCAAGGATCGACTTCAAAAAAAGGAGTTGCCTACATAGTTCCCCAGAGCGAAGGCGCTTACACTCTACCGGTCAAATCAAGCCAAGCCAAAGTTGACGATGAGGGGAATTATGAGTTTTCTGATCTTAAGCCTGGCAAGTACATCGTTTGGGCAGAAACGGATGAACACACCAGCCTGACAGGAATGCTTAAAGGAAAATTCATTGAAATCGTTGCGGCAGATCAAACGGTAGACCTGCAACTGCTTGCGGCTTGCAAGTACAAGGTAGTCGTCAAAGACAAGAAAACAAAACAGCCCATTCCAAACGCGGAAATCTCCTTTGCATGGACAGATATCAACCGCGCCTACCGAACCGGCGAGGACGGGGTTGCGATTATTGGTGGACTAGTCGCGAATGATTGGTATTTTCGCGTTAAAGCTAACAAGTACGATACTGCCTTTCTCAAAACGCCCAAGCAATCGCTTGGGTCCGTTACAGAGCTGGATTTCGAGCTTGATGCTGGCTCGTCGCTAATGGGACAAGTTGTCGATCAAGATGGCAATCCCCTACCGAAATGCAAAGTCTATGTTGGCCAATCAGACATCGCCATGTCGCCTTACTTTACATCAAGCGACCTAGTTACCGATGCTGAAGGAAAGTTCGAAGTTCATTCGTTACCCCGAGAAAAGATATTGTTCGCAAGCGTCGACATGAAGGGGTACGACCGATTCAAGCGTCAGGAATTTTCCATTCCTGCTGATCAAGAGACGTTCAAATTATCCATCCAAATGAAGAAGCTGCCTTATGGCGGGGACTGCCGTGTTCTTGTCTCTGATGAAGCGGGCAATCCCATTGCAGGAGCCATCGTCACCAACAACGGTAGATCCAGCGCAGATGTGAGAAGGGCAACGACGGATGAAAACGGCGAGGCCCTTGTTCAGGACCTATTCAGCAAGTTCGATGGAATTCGCGGAGTCATCTGGGCGGAGGGCTATATTCCCCAAGAGATTGAACTGGAAAAAGGAACAATTGCCGAGCCGGGCAAAGTAACCGCACAGCTTAAGAAGGGACATACGATACGAGGACGAATTCTTGATGTCATGGGAAAACCCGCACGAGGCCTGCGAGTGTATTTCAATGGAGGTGAGAATGGCTTTGCAACCGGTGGAAGAACCACATCGGACGACGAAGGACGCTTCAAAATCACTGGGCTGCCTTTGAAATCCGTCTTTACGATCTATACTCTCCCGCCGCATGGGCCATTCCAAAAACGCCCTTTGCCCGTTGGCGAAGAGGATGAAATTGTTATCCAATTGGAACGCGAGGCGGTCATTCGCGTTCGCGCGATAGACAAGCAGAGCAAAGAGCCAATTCCAGCTTTCAACGTCAAGCTTGGGTACACTACCGATCGACGTCCCAATGATCCTCAGATCAACGGCATTACATCCGAGCTTGTTGAAGATGGAAAGAACATACTCGGCGACGTTAAGGAGTATCGACATGGCCAGCTTTCTCCTGGCTCGCCTCTACAGATCACCGTTTCAGCCGAAGGTTACGAGGCAAAGACTCTCGCACGAGTGGAAGCCTCATTAGAAGAGGAAGAAAAGATAGTTGATGTTCACCTTGAAAAAGAAGATCCATCGCAGTGGAAACAAATCAACGGAATTTTGCTTGACGCAGATTCTAAACCCCTAGCCAATGCGACCATCGTTCTAGTTAGCAGCGCCAAGAATCCGCAGTTGCTCAACTGGTCTAGCTATCGATGGGAAATGGTCGAACGCGGTCAGCTAAAACGCGATCCCAAGTGCATCAATTATCTACAAGCCATAGCCAACTCGGCAGGTGAATTCAAGTTCGCCAAGGTTAAGAATGCTGACTGGAATGAGTTGTTTGTCTTTGGCAACAAAGTGGTCAAGTGCCGATTTCCGCTTGATGCATCCAATCAAGAGCCAGTTCTCAAACTCGCCACACCTAAGCCTGGGACTCTGAAACTAAACATCGATCCAAAGTTCTGGACGGATGCACACAGCGTTCAGGTCAGTGCCAGCAGTAGAATGCAGATCGATCTCACCTCTGCATTTAGTACCGAACGAATTGTGCTCGACCCGACCAAGGATTCGATCACCCTTGAAAACGTCCCTCCTGGGAATTACTTCATTAGTTTACAGGGCAAGCCCGAACCTATTGGTGGCCAAGGGTTCACCACGAAAACGGTTAAGACGCTAGAGGCGACTGTTGAAGAGGGCGAAACAGTCGAAGTCGATTTCTAATCGCTTAGTTGCTCATAGCTTAGTTGCCTTTTGTCGAAATCGTCTTGGAGCTTTAGTAGCCCATCGGCGTGTTACGAGGTCGGACGACCGTCGCCCCAAATGCGAAACTTCGATCGTGACATCCTGTTTTGCAAAGCCAATTAGCATTGGACCTCTTCACAGCGCCCTACATCAAGATCAAGGCCATGCTCCGCTTAATGCTCCAGAAGCTTGTCCCACTTGGGACCGACGATTTCCCAAGTGTACTGGCTGGCTACTTGTCGAGCTTGCGGCGACATGCTTTGCCGCCGAGCGGCGTCGCTGGCGAGTTCGACGATGGCTTCAGATAAGGCTTCGACCGAATCCGATTCGATTACCTTTAAGAACTCGTTGAAGTTTGCAGACTGTAGTTCGCTGATTGCACTACTACAAGCTGTTGTGATCGAGGGAATGCCGTGACTGAGTGCTTCGAGCAGAGCTACTGGAAAGCCTTCATAACGACTGCACATCACAAACAACTGACTCTCAGAAAAGTAGCTTTCAGGCGTACTGGACCAGCCCGCGAAACGAACGCTCGGCAATTCTGAAGCAAGCCTCTCAAGATCGGCTCGCAGTACTCCATCGCCAACGATAGTTAACTGCCAATTATCAAGTTGAGGTGCAGCAAGCCTCCAAGCTTCAAGCAACAAATCAACTCGCTTTTCACCACTGAGCCGTCCGACAAAAAGCAGCGTATTCTTCCCGACCTTGGTGGATGCTTGATACGGATTATCGATTGGCCATGACTTCAGCGCCGATGGAATCACGTGCAAGCGGTCCTGTGGTATCCATCGCAACATGTACTCGGCAATATTTTCAGTCAGAGCAACGCATCCGGTGCAACGTGGATAGCTTCGCCTCCGCCACGCTTCCCAGATTGTGCTCAATTGTTGCTTTTCGGGATCGCTATGCTCGGCAATCCAAACTGGGATCTGCTTCAGCGGCCTAGCTGCCTCCAGCGCGACGATATTCATCTGATCGCAGAAGCTTAGAATTAGATCCGGCCCGATGTTTCTCAAGCACATTCGCAATACGCGAACTCGGCGAATATTCGCTAAGACTCCGGCCAGAAAGCCGCTGCTGGCAGCTTGCAGTCCCAAACCATGACGAATGATGTTTGAGTCCAACACATAACGGTCCGTCTTCGACTCTGACCAAGTGACAAGATGCACCTCATGCTCTTGGCTCCACCGGTTAGCCAATTGGCTCATCGCTCGTTCGGCACCGCCACCCTCCATCGAGTGAATCAATAGCGCGATTCGTTTGCGGTTGGTTGGCCGAGCGAGACTGTTTGGCATAGGGACGATCAGCGAGAAGAGTTATTGTCAGTCGCAAATTGTACCGTCAAAACCAATTGGTGTTTTACCCGAGGATCAATAACGACAATTCAATCCCTGTGAGCTACAATTCTTCAGTAAACTCCGTAGGGCGACAGTGTGAATTGCCCATTGAACTCCCTCGTCAAGCTTGAAAACCGCGATGCTCCAACCTCTTCGAAATGCGCTGCGGACCTTGGGGCGTCCGCTTGCCAGGGCAGTTCGGCAGGCGCTGGAGACTCCGACGCCCCCAACTTCGATCCAGCCGGTTAAGATCGAACGCGGACCAGCCAAGGGCTGTGAAATTCTGCTGCCGGTACCCTCTGAGCTAGCCGCCAACATCGCTGCGGGAGAGTACGAGACCTCCAGCATTCGCTTGATTGAAGCTCTGGTTCGCCCAAACGATATCTGCTACGACATCGGCGGCCACTACGGGTACTACTCGCTAGTTTTGGCAACGCTTGCCAAACAAGGCCACGTACATTGCTTTGAACCGGTCGCCGAACTTGCGGAACGAATTGGGCGGTCCATCACAACTTCGAAGCTGTCCAATGCGTCTGTCCATACGGCGGCGATGGCTGGCGAAGTCGGTCAAATGCAGTTTCGCTTTGCCGGCTCGCAAAGCCTGGATGACTCCATGGGCTATCTCGCTCGCTATGGCGGCGTCAACACGCCACGCAGCCAAGCTCAATATGGCGAGTTCGCGGAACGAACCATTCCAACAGCGACGCTCGACAGCTTAGACTTGCCAGACCCAAGCTTCATTAAGATCGACGCCGAAGGAGCTGAAGCGGAAGTACTTCAAGCCGGATTGGTTCGCATTGGTCGAGCCAAACCGAAGATGCTGATTGAACTCCACGGCGTCGACTTGGCTCTCAAGGTCGCGAACATACTTGGCCCCATGGGCTACAGAGCATTCGCGGCTGGAGCACGGTCGTTGATGATGCCCGTACTTTGGATTCATCAAAGCGATGATCAAGCGATCGAGTCGATCACGAAATTACCAGGCGATCCAGTCCCGCAACTCTTTGCTTCAGCCCAGTAAGATCGGATGACTGCGATGAGCCTGAGTTGGCCACCGATTACCATCGTTATCCCTGCGTACAACTTGCAGAACTATATTGGCGATGCGATTCAAAGCGCTGCCAAGCAAGATTATCCAGGGGAAGTCTCGATTATCGTTCTGGATGATGGATCAACAGAAGCAACTTTAGCTGTGGCCCGAGTCGCGGCAGCGAATCTTCCTAACGTAGCTATCCACACGCAAGCCAATCAAGGGCGAGTGGGTGCGAGGAATCGCTTGTTGAGTTTGGCGGAGACAGAACTAGTCGCATGGCTAGACGGCGACGATATGGCTCCGCCCGATTGGCTCAGCCAGCAGTACCAACTCCTTGCAAGCCAAGAAGACTTTGTAGCTATTAGTGGTCAAGGCTATGCGATGACAGCCGCCGCGATGCCGATTGGCCCAATACCTAGGCCGACATCGTCCGAGGAGATCCATCAGCGGCACTGGAACGGTTTATCCAACGCCTTCTTTCAATCATGCACGCTAACCAAACGTTCAGCGATACTTGCCGCTGGTGGATATCGCGATCGATATCCAGCAGCAGAGGATTACGATTTGTGGTTGCGGCTATCTGAACACGGTCGCTTGTGTAACTCCGATCAGTGCCATCTGTACTATCGAGTCCACGCAACCTCTGCGAACGCAACAGTAGGTGCCGAGCAACGTAGGCAAGGATTCAACTCTTGCAACGAAGCGCGTTCGAATCAAGGCTTGCCGCCACTGCAACCGCATCAAGAACAACCATCACCCGCTCCAAAAAAAGACGACTGGAATCGGCGAGTCTATTGGAGCAACATCGCCTTAAAGTCAGGCAATCCTTGGACTGCATCGACGATGATTTTCGAAGCGATTCGAAGACACCCAGGCTCATTGCTTTTGTGGATTCTCCTGCTTATAGCGTTAGCCGACACGGTGCTGTTGCGCGGCAATCAAACGGAGAAGTTTCGATCGGGCTGTAAAGCCAAGCTAGGCAAGCTTCCCAGCATTTCAGCCTATCGGTTGGCTCGATGGCTGAATCATCTTCGCAAGCGCCGCAGGTAATGTCAGCAGGATTGTCTGTTGAAGCAGTATTTGTCTTTGCTCAGCCCTCGTCGCGTCAGAGTAGTACGATTAGGTCATGAACTATATGGCGCGAGTTGGCCAACACTTTTGGACCTAGAGATACGATAACTTAAGTCATTAAAGGTTCCGATTTCGATCGGCGAATTGGGGCAGTTCGCAGGTCGACTTCGGGACTTTTTTTATTCTCTAACGGATCAAATCCTCAACCAAACTAGCGAGTGGATGTCATTGATCAGCGAAATGACTAAA
>CAYWNG010000072.1:0-16830 GCA_964458685.1 uncultured Pirellulaceae bacterium | reverse complement strand
AACTGGACTCCGGATAAAGTCGGTGCAGACTACGACATCAAGCCCACCTTACAACCCGTTGCACACCTCAAGAACTCGATCAACGTCCTAACTGGGCTGACCCTTGATGGAGCACGCGCCCACGGCGATGGCGGTGGCGATCACGCGCGAAGCGCTGCCTGTTTTCTCACTGGAGCTCACCCGCGAAAGACCAATGGTGCCGACATTCAAAACGGCATCTCCATCGACCAACTGATCGCTCAGAAGGTTGGCGATCAGACTCGCTTTGCATCCTTGGAGCTTGGACTCGAAGGCAGTGCTCAGTCGGGAGACTGCGATAGCGGTTACAGTTGTGCTTACTCGTCAAATTTGGCTTGGCGCAATTCGACCAGTCCCATCGGCAAAGAGCGTGATCCGGCAGCGGTTTTTGATCGTCTGTTTTCATCTGGCGATGACAAGTCTGACAAGAAGGTCAGCCAGCAGCGTCGCAGTCACCGCAAGAGCGTTTTGGATTTCGCGCTGTCCGATGCGAAGCGTTTGCACGAAGAGCTTGGCGCGGCCGATCGACGCAAGCTTGACGAATACCTTTATGCAGTTCGCGACATCGAAAATCGCATGGTTCGTAGCGAAAAGTTGCAAGTCGGTGAAAACGGCGTACCACAGTACCAACGTCCCGCCGGTGTGCCTCGCGAGCTAGACGAACATTGCCAGTTGATGCTGGATATGCTCGCGCTGACGTTTCATACCGACAGCACACGGATTGCCACGTTTATGTTCACCAACGAAGGCAATAACTGGGGCTATCCTCAATTGGGAGCACCAGAAGGGCACCACGACCTTTCTCACCACGGCAAGAGCGAAGAGAAGCAAGCCAAGATCGCTAAGATCAATCTCTTCTATGTGCAGAAGCTAGCCTACTTCTTGGATTCCTTGAAGAGCATCCGCGAAGGGGACAGCTCCGTCCTCGACAATAGTTTGATCGTGTACGGTAGCGGTATCAGCGACGGCGACCGTCACAATCACGACGATCTGCCAATCCTATTGGCGGGAACTGGTGGAGGTCGCGTCAAGAGCGGTCGACATCTCAAGTACGCTAATGAAACGCCGCTCTGCAATTTCTATGCTTGGGTTCAAAAGCAGTTTGGAATCAACGAGAATAAGTTCGGCGACTCCAACGGTGTTCTTAAGCATCTGGAAGGCTAGACTTGCTTAATCGATACCCAAAAATCCGGCTGTAATGGAGCATCAGGCTGCAACGCAGTCTGTTTGCTCGTAAAGGGATGCGATGCTGGTAATCAAATTTGGGTAAGAACTCTCCCATTTGAGAATCTTCTTACCCAAATTCTCTTACGCCACTTTTGCACCATCAAACTTGGAAGACTACAATACCGCCCCTTCCAAAACCTAGCGATCATCGAACACAATACTGGTCGACGGTGATTCTTAACTGCATCACCACAATTGCAAAACTTTCGAACACCTGAAAGCTTTAGACTGAATGAAATCAGCCGCCGACCTCCAGATCATTACTTATCCGCACCCTACGTTGCGTTATCAGGCCAAGCCCATTCGGAAAGTCGATGCTCGGCTGAAGGAGATTGTCGAGCGGATGTTCCAACTCATGTACGAGCATCGTGGAGTTGGTTTGGCAGCTACACAAGTGGACTTGCCCTTACGACTGTTCGTCATGAATTCGACGGGCCGCCAAGGGGACGGTCAAGAGATTGTGATGATCAATCCTGTCATCTCGCGACCTCGTGGCAATGAGATCGCCGAAGAGGGCTGCCTAAGCTTGCCGAGTATTCACGGCAACGTCATTCGCGCCAAAACGATTCGCGTCAACGCCTTTACGCTCGATGGTCAAGAGATCAACCAAGACTTCAGTGGCTACGAAGCCAGGATCATTCAGCACGAGACCGATCACTTGGACGGAGCGCTGTTCATCGATCGCTTGAAGGAAGGATCGGAACTTGAGATTCAAGGCGAGCTTGAGCAGTTGGAGATCGACTTCGAGTCGCGGCAGCGAACTGGATCGCTCGCTGATGATGCTCAATTGAAGGCAGATATCGCCGCTTGGGAAGCTGCGTATTGCTAAGCCAGGTCACTCATGCAGGTCCTCGCTCTCGTCATCCTTAGCGCCCTCCGGAGAGCCACCAACAATCTGTTCTGGCTCTAATACAGCTTCTAGCTGCTTGAGCATTTCGCCCAGCGGCTCGCGGTCGAATTTGAAATCGTCGAACACGAAGACCTTCTTGGCGTCGCCTTCGTTGTAGTGAGCCTTAGCGATACCTTTGTTTGCCCAACGCTTTTTGTTCAGCAGGTAGACGTCGCTGAACTTGACCGACTGGCCCCAGCTTGTCGTTAATCCATCTTCGGTGGATTCAACCCACTGGCTGCGCGATCGAACGAAAAACAGTAGTGCTGGAATGGCCAGGATCAAACAGATGGTGCCATACACGTATTGGCCAACAATCTTGTTATTGTATTCAGCGGCCTTTTCTTTGGGTGTATCGACGTTCCAACCGTTGCTTCGAGCTAGTTCTCGCCACTGCTGATAAAGCTCCTTCTTGTCAGGAACATCTTCGACAAGCTTTTCATAAGCCGCGGATCGTTGCTGCTCGCGAGGGTAGCCTACCAGTCCGTCGAATGCGAACCATGCAGCCATGAAAAAGCCGATACCTGCCATCGCTAGGTAACGCCAAAGGTAGCTCTTCTGAAAATTTGCTCGAAGCTTCACACTCTATCTCCCATCCAACGCCACAACGCGATCAGTCATCGCTTTCGCGATACGATCATAGCATAGACGGCGAAATGCAGAGGAAAAGAGATCCCCAGATACGAGGCAGCAAGTTGAATCGAAGCTCTGTAACGATTATCCTAACTTTCCCGCCTGGAGCATCAGCAGCCTGACCTCCGCTATGCTATAGAATCGCAGGTAACGCCGATCGGCAAGTTACCTCACCCGCCTGATCACTCCCCCCAATCTGCCTCAGCCAACGCATGGAACGCTCATGAGCCGCACGATCCATCCAACAACTCGAATACAACAACAACAACAACAACGGCGGTTCGGGGGGCTTCATCCGCGGCTCTTCCTGGCTTTGCTCCTCCTGCACTTAATGCACACCGTGGGCTCGGCCCAACAACCGCCCAGCGATTTAACCCATCGCGCCAATGGACTGCGCGGGTCGTACACAGTTGGAAACAAAACAACGACAAGGATTGATTCTGATCTTCAGTTCAATGGCACAATTGACGAACAGACCCAAGCTTGGACTCAGGACACGAGATTGCCCGCTGTAGCTTTTCGAGCCAACTGGACGGGTTGGATCAACGTCGCCGAAGATGGACGATTCAAGTTCTATTTCCACGGCGTTGGAAAGTTCAGGCTGCGAATTGCCGAGAAGGAGGTCCTGCAGGGAGAACGTGCCGAGCGAGGTTGGCTGGAGAGCGTTGAAGTTGCGTTGCCGCGCGGACCGGCTGCAATCGAAGTCGAGTACAACTCAAGTGATTCTGCCTCGCTCGGCATTTACTGGTCCAGCAACACGTTCCAGCTTGAGCCCATCGAAACAAACTCGCTCAACTGTGAAGTCGGAAGTTCTGATGAAGCATCAGACACTGACGGCAGGATGCTCAGCCGCGCGTTGCGATGTCAGGCGTGTCACTACTTCACGAACTCGGCAGATCCCCTTCCTGGTCCATCGCTAAGGAATGTGAAAGAGAATCTCAATCCTGATTGGATCGTCGCGCACTTAACAGCTAAGCCGCCAGCGGAAGGTGAGCAACCGCTTGATTCTCGGCGCATGCCTTATTACGAACTAAGCGACGCCGAGGCTCGGGCTATCGTAGCCGCACTTTGGGAACGTTCCGAAGTCGCAAAGCCGACCACGAATTGGTCAGCCGAGTTATCTTGGAAGGAAAAGCAACGCAAGTCCAAAGATCCACCTATTCGCGCAGTAGCCGACATAGCTCAAGGTCAGCAGACTTTTGTCTCACAAGGTTGTATTGCTTGCCACGCGGTCGGTGAATTGGGACGAGTCGAAGGTGAGCCGCCGATTGCAAAGCTGTTCGCCGGAAGTGACTTGACTGAGCTAACGAAGAAGCGGAATTCAGCAGCGGTCGCTCGTTGGCTGGAAAACCCGTCGTTGGTTAACGCACATCACCGCATGCCGAAGTTTGAGTTGTCGCTGATTCAAAAGCTAGATCTCCATGCGTTTCTTACTCAGGCTCAACCTGAAGAGGGAAACGAGAGAGGAAAGACGAATGCGGAGGAATCGACGAATGCGAAGGAATCAGAGTTTACGGCTCAACAGGTCGCTAACGGTCGACAGTTGATTCGCGAGCGACGCTGTGCCGCTTGCCATCAACTGCCACCTGGAATTCCTATCGGTACGGGCGTAAACGATTATGAAGCTCCGATGCGAATCGCTGTTCATTCTAAGACGCAATGGTCGCAAGGCTGCCTAAGCGATCAAGCTTCGAAGTACCATCCTTCCTTTAGACTGAGTAAATCGGATGTGACTCAGCTAAAGAACTACCTAACCACCAAGCCCATGCGCGTTGCGACGACAGTTGATCCACAACAGATTTTGACTGAGCACAATTGCTTGAATTGCCATCGTCGCGGAACTGAACCAGGAATCTTCAAGCACTTCATCGATCTTGCGGAGAACTATCCTGAACTTGCGACCAAGCTTTCTGGCATGACACCACCGGCACTGAACGGAGTCGGTGATAAGCTCCATCGCGAGTCGATCGTTAAGGCCTTGGGAACTCATCCCGAGCGACTGAGGGAATGGCTGGATATTCGCATGCCACAGTTTGATCTCCAGCAACAGGAGATCCAAGCCTTAGCCGACTACTTCATTTCGCATGATCGCATTCCCGATCGTGTGATCGAACGTGAGCTGCCGACTGCTTCTAATTCTGAGTCGGCTACAGCAAACCAAGCGTACTGGCTAGCCGCAGGGCGATTGGTAACTCCAGATGGTTTCAGTTGCCAAAGCTGTCACCAGATTGCCGATAGCAAGCCTGCTGGAATTGCGCTTAATGCTCATGGAACTGATCTGACGCTTGTTGGCCGACGCATTCGCGAACCTTGGTTTTATCGTTGGGTCAAGAATCCCGCTCGCATCACGCCCAGAATGGAGATGCCTGCGATTCAAACACCTATCCACGGAGTGCTGGATGGAACGTTGGACACACAGCTTCACGCGCTTTGGCTTACATTGAATCGCCCTGACTTTCGACCGCCAATGCCTAACCCAGTCCGCATTGTTCGAAACTATAACGATGGCGCATCGGAGCACACGCATGTGTTAACCGATGTTATCGAGACTCCCAATGTTGTTGTCCGACCTCTGATTCTTGGTCTGCCCAATCGTCATAACTGGATGATTGATTTGGCTACTGGAAATTTGAGTCGATGGTGGCTCGGCGATGTCGCTCGTCAACGCACTCGAGGCAAGAGTTGGTACTGGGAACCAGGCGCACAAGCGCTGGTTGGCAGCGAAGAGAATCCAATCGAAGCTTGGACTCTCTCGGATAGCGCGGGTGTCGTTCTCCAACCGCAAGCGCCCGCTGGGCAACAGTTCTCTATGGAACTTGACCGCTTGCAACACTTGCCCGACGGTGTTGTTTGGAGCGGCCGCTTACACTTTGCTAATGCAGATGCTTCAGTAACACAGACATTAAAGATCCAGCAGCGGTGGAATTTCTTGGACGACAACCGATGTCAGACAGAATTCCAAGTCGTCGGACTCAGCAAAAATCAATCGCTCGTAGTGCAAACGAGGGGCGAATTTTCTGCATCGACTGACAACCCGAATAAGTCATTGCGTTCGACGATCGCCGGTGGGCATTACTTCGCGTATGAGGGCTCTGGCGAATTGGTTGCCGGCGAGAAAGGGCGACTTGAGATTCGGTCTGACAATTCAGAAAAGCCGCTGACTTGGCGACGGACGATGGTCGCAGCCATTGCCGCGGACAAGTTTTCTAGACTGCCCACTGCTCATGAGATCACTACCCCTAAGCCACTTGATTGCGTCCCCGGATTTCAGGCGATTGATCTTCCGCTGCCTCGCCATGAAATGCCTATCTCCTTTGCATGGGATAAACATTCTCGGGGGTTCGTCGGATCGTTGAAAGGCCGAGTGCTTGAGTTGCTCGACACGAACTCGGATGGATTCGAGGACACGTACAAGCTGGTGAGCGACGAGATTCCGACGCCCTATGGTCTCTACGCGGGTAACGAAGGCCTGGATGTTTTAGCGAAGTTTGGTTTGCTGCGACTGAGCCCTTCCAATTCGGGCAGTTCCATCATGGACTTTCAAGTCGTTGCCGACGGTTGGGGTTACACGCCGGATTATCACGATTGGGCTGTGGGCTTAGAGCGTGATGCTGCGGGCAACTACTATGCGACTCTACCTTGCCAACAAGACGATCGAACTCCGGCAGCAGCACACCTGCGAGGCCATGCGCTGCGTTTGGTGCCGAAGGAGAGCTCTGATTCCACAGAACGCAAGTATCGAGTTGAGTCGATTGCTGCGGGTTTAAGATTTCCCATGGGGCTGGCGTTGAGCCGTGAGGGCGATCTATTCACTTCGGACAATCAAGGCAACTACACACCATTTAACGAGCTCAATCACATTCGCGAAGGGAAGCGTTATGGGTTTATCAATAAACTCGAGAACAAGAACGGATTTTCGCCACCCTTTGAATCACCGGCAATCAACATTCCTCACCCTTGGATGCGAAGCGTCAACGGTATCTGTTTTCTGGATACTCCCTCAACAGCAAAGAATGAGGCCAAGATCTTTGGACCATTCGAAGGCCATCTGTTAGGTTGTGAGATGAACGGTCGATGCTTGGTTCGGATGAGTTTGCAAAAGGTAAACGGACAATATCAAGGCGCCGTTTATCCGTTTAGCTATCCTAATGGCACGAGTACATCGAACTTCGAAGGACCTATCGTTTGTAAGGTGGCTCCCAACGGCAGTATCTATGTTGGCAACTTGCATGATAGCGGTTGGGGTGGTGGTAATAACACTGGTTCGATAGTCCGACTGAATCCGACTGGCGAGTGGCCGCTGGGGATCGCGGAAGTGCAAGCTACTCCCAATGTGCTAAACATTTTGCTCACGTCCAATGCAGACGTTACTCTAGCCAGCGAAAAAAAGAACTACTCAATTCGCTCCTACATCCGTACACCAACGCCAGCTTACGGTGGCGAGGATCAAAAAGAGAAGATCGAGCAGATTGAATCTATCGTCTACGACGACTCGCTTAGGACTATTCGAATCAAGTTAGGCGAACTGCGCGAAGGCGCTGTCTATGAAATCAACGTTGGAAACATCGGTCCGTTGAACGTTGCGATTTTTCCAAACCAAGCTCATTACACCATGCGTTCCGTTCCCAAACTCTAGAAACGAGCGAACCCTGATATGCTTCGAACAACCATAGCTCTACTGCTCTTCCTTTGCAGTTCGCCGATCTTTGCACAAAAGAACGACAAAATCGCAAAGGACACTAATCCTCAGCAGTACATCCTGAAGAAGCGAGCGACTGAAATTGATCCTCGGGCGAAGCCGCATCCTGAGATCGACTTTGTGTTTGAGAAGGATGGCAAGCCGCAGGATATGCAAGCTGCCTCGGTCGATACGCGAGTGGCGCCGCAAGGTCGTTTGGTCATTTGGCTGATGGGTCACGAGCAGCGGTTGTTCGATCGCTTGAACAAGCAGGGCATTCACGCAATCCAAGTACACTATGCCAACAAGTGGTTTGGCATTTTGAATCAACCCAAACCAAAGTCACCCGTAGCCCGAGGCAACGTACGATTGGAAGCTGCGATTGGCGAGGACGTCAGTGACGAAATCGACATTCCCAAGCCAGACTCGATGATCGAACGTTCGCGTCAGTTCTTGATTTGGTTGAGCAAAGAGAATCCGCAAGGCAACTGGCAACAGTTTCTTACAGCCGATCAATCCGAGGTACGATGGGACAAAGTGACGATCTCTGGCAGTTCACACGGCTCGACCACAGCCGCTCGATTCGCCATGCACCAAAAGGTTGATCGCGTTGTCATGCTGTGCGGACCCAGGGACCAAGAGCAAGACTGGCAATCTGGCAACTCGGCAACTCCGTCGAACCGATTCTTCGGCTTTAGTCATGTGCTGGATACTGGATGGAGCGGCAATCATTACTGCCGTTCGTGGGAGATGCTTGGTTTGCACAAGCTGGGACCAATTGTCAATGTTGATCAGACTAAACCGCCCTACGGAAACTCACGGCGATTGATTTCTGCGGCTGACGTGAAGAACGACGCCAAAGCAGCTCATTCATCGGTAACGCCTAACAATGCTTCGCCTAAGAATGAAAAAGGTGAGTTTCTTTACGAACCCGTCTGGGAGTATCTCTTTAATCATCCCGTTGACCAAGTCGGTACACCCACTGATCGCGATCCAAGCTGCGTTGTTCCCCCCGGAAAGTAGTTGCGCGGCCGTAACGCCCGCAAAGCAAACGGTGCCCGACCGTCCCGCCCGCTTTGCAAACAGCACCTGACCGTCCCGCCCGCTTTGATTTCGGTAGGGTGGGTTGAGGCACGAAACCCACCGATGCCTTAAATATGCTAGCTCAAGTAATCCGCTGTGCGGCAGGAAAACGGAGGTTTAAAGCCACGAAAACGCACAAGAGCCACAAAAATGATTCATGCGTTTATGTATTGCATAGCGGCTATCTAAACAAATGAAGCGGGAAGTATCATGCGGAAGAAAGTTCGAAGTTGATAACATGACCCAACCTGGTCAGTATCCAAGCAGTTTGACCAGCCACGAAGTGGCGACAGATCCTTAGCCCTGGGTGAGCGCGGCGAGTCCCGCGAGCCAAGCGTAACCAGGGCGGCGCTGCGCTCTGCCCTAGGCTGTTTTGTTGAGGCCTTTCAGGCCAGTAAGACTCGCCGCAGAATTCGCGATACAGGACCCAGAGCCTCTGATTCAAACCCACTAAGGCTTTGGGGTTCCTTCTCTAGCTGTTTCAGTCGCAAGATCGAGTTCAGCGAACAGCAGAAAATGATCCGAGCCTTCTCTACGAACTACCTCAGACCTTTTGGATACGAAATGATCGGTATGAAAGATGTAGTCGATTCGAAGCGAAATCGGAATTGGTTTCGTCGGCCATGTCCAGGTTGGGTGCGATTCTGGCTTTTCGTTCAGCTCTGCAAACGCATCCTTGAACCCCAGTTCAGTTAACCTCTTAGGTGCGACGAAGCTGGACAGGCTGTTGAAGTCTCCCAAGACGATCGTGGGACGTTTGGGGTCGACTCGTTTCAGGATTGCATCGATCTCATATTGCATGAGTCTTTTCAGTCGAAGCTAGTGCGGATGTTGCGCCAAGCACTCCCTCCTTGAGATTGCCATGAAAGGGAGTTAAGTGCACGTTTACGATTTGAATCTTTCGACTCGGTACGCGGGAGTCTCGCCCGATCTCTGTATTTGGTACGGGGGCTTCTCGCCCGACTTCAATTGTTGCCAGATAGAACCCAAACAGCCCCTGCGTGGGCGGAACGAACTCAACATCAGTAAGCTTGGTTTTACTGGCAAATGCGAATCGTTCCGCGTAATACTTGCCCTCATGCCCTACGGAGTAGAAAAAAGGATAGGTCTGCGCTAGGCGGTCGCGCAGAAATCGCTCTGACTGAACGGTTGACTCTTGGAAGCAGATTAAGTCGGGCGAGGCCTTGGAAATAGCCTCCAGTACTTGATCACCTCGACGATTTCCGTAGTTCAAGTTGTAGGTAGCTACGCAAAGCGACTGCGCGTGAGTCGTAAAGCCAAGGATGAAGACGAACCCTAGAGCGGCCAAGAGACTAAAGAGATCTCGATTCCAATCGGACTGCTTGAATTCGATCATCATCGCTGCCTTCAGTGATACTCGTTGATCTCATGAAGATCCAGTTTATCATCATGTCCAGCTTACCATCGCGGTACGCAGGCGTCTCGTCCGTAAGAACTGCATGAAGAATGCGGGCAGAACGCCCGCGCACCGTTTTGCGGCGGGGACGTCCGGGCACCGTTTTGCGGCGGGGACGTCCGGGCACCGTTTTGCGGGCGGGGACGTCCGCGCACCGTTTTGCGGGCGGGACGCCCGCGCACCGCGTACCGACTCGGGGGATGCCTTAAAATAGCAGGCAAGAGAATTTTCGGAAAACTCGTCTACCGCCTGTAACCCGACAAGCTAAAACAGCGAAATTACGGGTGAGACAGAGAGTTTTGGGCTCGTAAACCTTGTCAGCCAGACTCGGCAAGCTGACCTCAACGACTCAAAAACAATTGAAAAACCTACAAAAAGACCTCTACCGATAGGGTTTCATCGTGCAAAGACTATGTTCCAAATGCAATTCGCCAGTTGGTTTCGACGGAGCCTGCCAAAGTTGCTTAATGGAACTAGGAATGTCGGATCACTCCAAGCCTGCTCAGCCTGGCCGAGGTCTATCGGCTTGGGGCCAGAACATGCCAACGATCGATGAACTGGCGGGCCAGTTTCCGCAGCTTGAAATTCAGCGGATGATTGGTCGTGGCGGCATGGGCGCTATCTATCAAGCTCGTCAAACAGCCCTGGACCGCGACGTAGCTCTTAAGATCATCACCAAGGAGGTTTCCGACGATCCCATGTTTGTCGAGCGATTCGAGCGAGAGGCCAAGGCGCTCGCCAAGCTATCGCACCCAAACATTGTGACAGTCTTCGATTTTGGTCGGACCGCTAGCGGTATGGCCTACTTGATCATGGAGTTCGTCGATGGCGTGAACCTACGTGAAGCGATTGCAACGAAGAGTGTTGGAGCCGAAGATGCACTGGGCTTGATCGCAACGATGTGCCATGCTTTGGATTACGCTCATGCCAAAGGCGTCGTCCATCGCGACATCAAGCCAGAGAACATTCTGTTGGGCGAAGACGGCTCTTTGAAGATCGCCGATTTTGGAATCGCCAAGATTGTCGACGATGCCAAGCATCCGCCGACATTGACTGCGACGCGCCAAGTCTTAGGATCATTGCATTACTTGGCTCCTGAACAGATTGAATCGCCTGAGCAAGTTGATCACCGCGTCGACCTGTACGCACTGGGCGTTGTGTTCTATGAACTGTTGACGGGACAACTGCCTTTGGGCAACTTTGAACCGCCTAGTTCGGTACTGCCAAGACTGGACAAGCGCGTCGACGCTATCGTGCTAAAGACGCTCAGCCGCAAACCAGCGCTACGATATCAGAACGCTTCGCAACTGAAGTCCGACATCGATCAAGTCAGCTCAGGCAATATCGCTCCGATAGCTCCATCGATTGATTCGCAACGTCTTTCGACAGCCTCAGTACCATTTCACGTCGAGACATTCGCCGGCTTGGGCAAGATCGTCGGCTCTGTTCAGGCCACTTCCAACTCGTTGAAAATCGAGTATCGCGCGACGGACAATATCTTTGGCGGTATCAAGTCGCAATTGCATACGATTACCATTCCCATCGAACAACTTTCGAACGTTTCGGTAAAGCATGGCGTGTTTGGATCGACATTGGTAATCACAGCGGTCTCGGCTTCAGTCCTAGGCGAGCTACCGGAGGGAGAGTCGGGTCGAGTTCAATTGAAGGTCGAGCGAACTGACCGCGAGCTGGCCGAACGCATAGTTCAAACTCTTGGATTCAATAAAGTTGCCGTGCCGAACAGTGCATTCGAACACTGGAATCCGACTCAGGCAATCCTGCTGGCAATCTGCTCGTTGCTTAACGGAGGATTCCTGGCTGCCATCATGGCCACCTTAACGCATTCCGACTACTCAGGTTCCGATGGACCTCAAATCGCGGCTTCGGTGCTCTATGGCTCAATCATGTTACTGCAGTTGATTGGAAGTATCCTTCACATTACAAGCGTTGCGAACTTTCCATATCGAGCCGCTATGATCGCTTCGCTACTACCAGTAACACCGGTTGCGCTGTTTACGATTCCGCTCGCGATCTGGTATTTCATCGAAGCACAGACGACCAGAAAAAACGTTTCTGGAGCTGGTTCGCCGAAAAGCTGGGGCGAGACAACCATGGTCTTCATTCGCGAAAATCGAGCGGCTCGATGGTTCTCGTTTCTCAATGCGTTGGGTATTGTAGGACTGCTTTTCGGATCGGTCGTCTACTTCGCTGGATGGTATCCTACGACATTGCGATATCGGATTGTTGGTAACGTCGATCAAGAAAAGCCGACGGTAGACATCGTTTCTCAGCGTCTGATCGATCATTCGCAAATCCGATATTCCGCCCGTGGTGTAGACCGCTTAGATATCAGAGTTTGGGCCTGCGATCGCAGTGAAGTCCAAGAGAGTCTCAGCATTGAGAAAAGTCCTGAGCTAGTGCTTATTCCATCTAAGCAGCTCTCTAGCGACGATACGATGAATGTCACTTCCTACAGTCTTGGAGTTGGTTTAGAGGTGAAGGAAGCTGACGTTACCAAAGGCACCGGAGCGAACTTAGTGACATGCCTTAAAAAACGCATCAACATGAACTCGGGGATGATCAAAGCGATCGACAAAGCCTCGTTATCTGCTGGCAAATTGCAACAAGTTTCAATCGAACTAACTGCGAAGGGTCGACAAGAGATTTCTGAGCTGATGGGATCAGACGCAGGCATTGTCGCTATCGGCCTACTAGTTGACGGAGTCGTTCAAGGCATCGCACCTTTGACAGAGAAGAGTACTCAGCAACTCGAGTTCGAACTCGCTAACAATCGCCGCCTTAGCGTTCCAAGCCTGACAGCGGCTATCCGAGGTCCTGAATTGCCGTTCGATCTAGAGCTCTTAAAGTAACAGAACGTCTAGCGGCCTTCCATTTGCATTGCCATCCAGTACTGCACTCGCAAACGCGACGGAATTCGCGAGAGCAGGACAACGGCAAGAACAATGGCCGCCGCTATCGATCCGGGATGATGGTCAGCCATGAAAGCGTAGGCATTCAGAAAAGCTGGGCCTTCTAACAAAGCACAGCCGACGACGAGTTGCGACTGGTAGCTTTGCAAGAACTTGCTTTGCAAATTCGCAACGCTTTCATCGGAAGAAGCTTCTTTTCGTCGCGTCGCATGCCCTATCAGTGATGGAATGATGAAGCTGGCAGGAATAGCACTGGCTCCAACCACCCAGCCCACGATTGCAAGAACCGAGGGGTTCCAGTTCAGCGGTGCATTTCCCTGCGAGAATTGAAAAATCGAGAAACCAATAAAGAACGCTAATCCCATAGTCAATGCGAGCACAATGATCTGGTTGATGCGGATGATTCCGTCAAAGTTCTCGCAAACAATGCTGGTAGCTTCAAACTTGATGCCCGTAGAACGATAGGGGTTGTTCTCTTGATCGCTCATCGTTGGCTGCTTCGTTACTAGTTTTGCAAAACAGGGAGTGGATTGACTACGGTGTTATTCTAAGCTGCAATTCTAAGCTGCGAACATGGATACGGACGACAATACTGATACTTGTGTGAAATAAAGTCGTAGCAGTAGCATTCGGTGACTGTGTACAGGAGTAACTCAGTTCACAGGGAAGGGCAGCGGTTGATTGCTTAGTCCTGCGAGAATGTTCTGCGCAGCGCGGGTTGCCATCGAGTTGCGAGCCTTTGTCGTCGCGCTACCGATATGAGGCAACAGAATACAGTTATCCAATCGATGCAGGGGATGGTCTAAGGGTAATGGCTCGGGCGTGCAAACATCCAAACCGGCTGCGAAAATTCGTCGAGAACTAAGCGCGTCGACTAAAGCCACTTGATCGACAATCTCGCCGCGTGCCGTATTGATGAGCACACTAGTCGGCTTCATCAATCTGAATTGCGGCTGACCGATCAAGTTGCGAGTTTGCTCGTTTAAGGGAACATGCAGACTGATAATGTCGCTCTCAGCAAGCAATTGATCCAGCTCAACGTGGCGGGCTTTTAGAAGCGATTCGGCTTCTGGCTTGCGATCGCGCGCGGTGTAAAGCACAGGCATGTTCCAGCCAAAGTGCAACCGTTGAGCAACAGCCATGCCGATTCGCCCCATGCCAACGATTCCTAAACTCTTGCCTTGAAGATCTTGTCCAATCCAACCCAGCGGCTCCCAAGTCTTCCAGCCTCCATTCTTGACTGCGGCAATTCCCGCACCGAAAAGCCGAGAAGCAGCCAAAGCTAGACCAACTGCGATGTCGGCCGTCGCGTCGGTTAAGACATCGGGAGTATTTCCGACTCGAATGCCTCGTCGCGATGCTTCACCTAGGTCGATGTTGTTGAAGCCGACTGCAAAGTTTGCAATCACTTTCAATTGTGGACCTGCTGCATCCATGATTTGAGCATCAATCCGATCACTCAGCAGACTCAAAACTGCATCGCAACCGAGCACACCCTTGATCAATTCGTCTCGGGTTGGAGGAAGCGGACCAGGGTGAACGACGACTTGATGACCTTCAGCGGCTAGCAAATCTAAACCGACTTCAGGGATCGGCCGACAAACAAAGATCTTCTTGGACATCGGAGCAGCTTGGTCAATCGAGTGGGGAAACGGGTCTTAAGGCCGGGTTGCAAACCCTAATCAGCCTCAAAATAGCGTGTTTTCTGAGATTTCCTAGACTTTCTCCCTTCGTAATGTTCGCAATAAATAGGTAGCCTAGGTAGAATTTGGCGGCTGCAAAGTTGCGGAGTTTGACGATGTACGAAGCCCACTAGGCATGCCGCAACTTGCAATTACAACAGGAGAAACAGTTTTGATGTTCAAGTCTATCAAATTCTTAGCCTTGGCGGTCGCACTTGTTAGTGCTGCACAGGCCTACGCTGGCTGCGGACTATTTCGGCGAGGCGGATGTAGTGATCCGTGTACCGCGGGCGCTTGCGCCGGCGTTGCCTTCCACCGCGGTTCATGTGGCGGTTGTGCTCACATGGGTGGCGTTTTCAGTGGCTACGCTCATGCACCGGTCTACCAAGCACCGGTCTACCAAGCTCCGGTCTACCAAGCACAGTACTACCAAGCTCCGGTTTATCATGCGCCAGTCTACCAGGGTCCATCCAGCGCGACCTGCGAGAACTACATTCCCAGCAGCTATGTTCAAAGCGGCTATGTCCAAAGTACCGTTGTTCACGGCTACAGTGCACCGCAGCAAAATTACACTTACTCACAACCCGCCATCAGTGCCGCAACAATCCAGCGCACCGATTTGATGGACTGTGGTCCAGTCGCTTCATACCAAGTTGTGATGCAGACAGAGTATGCCACCGAAACCAAGTACGTTCCGTACACTGAGTATCGAGACGAAGTTCGCTATCGCACTCGAACCATTTCGCGCCAAGTACCAGTCGAAGTGAAGGACTTTCGCACGAAGACGGTTCTAATTCCTAAGACCGAAACAAAAACAGTCGATTACAACGTTCTCGTGCCACAAGCACAAGAGAAAGTTGTCCAAGTGACTGAATCGGTTCCCGTCTGGAATGAAGTTCAAGAAACCTACACCGTTAAGGTACCAACTGTTGTTGATGTTGAAGAACAATACACCGTTCGGGTGCCTCAACTGCGCGAGGAAACCTTCACGTACACAGTGCAAGTTCCTCAAACTCAAACTCATCAACGCATTCAACGTGTGACCAATGCAGTGCCAGTGACGAAGAGCCGAACGATTCAAGTCAGTCGGCCTGTGACACGCACTCAAACTGTTACCCGCGATCACGGCCACTGGGAAATGATTGTTGAAGAGGTTGCTGTAGCGTCAAGCTATTCTGCTCCCGCAACAGGAATCAGCATGGGCGGTTGTGGAACAGGAACAACCTACGTCAATGGATGTGGTGGAATGAGCCCAACCTATTCCTACAATGGATGTGGCCAAGCTGTTTCCAGTCCATGCGGTGGATGTGGTCGGACTTCTGGTTGTGGAAGAGGTTGTGGAAGAGGCTGTGGTTGCCAGTCAGCGGCGGTTGCGTCTTGCGGATCGATGGCAGGCTATGGTTCAATCAGTGGCGTAGCTTCTAACGTGGCTTCATGTGGAGTCGCAACGGCTCCCGCAGCCCGAACTGTAACTCGTCGCGTTTGGGTTCCGAACGTCGTCACCGAAGAAGTTCCTGTGGTCGAGAATGTTACCGAGCAACAGGAGATCACTTACACTGCGTTTGAACAACAAACCACGGAAGTGCCCTACGAGAGTGTGAGCGTCGTGTACACTCCTGAGCAACGCACAGGAACACGTAAGGTCGTTGACTACGTATCCGAGTCGCGTACACGAACTCGCAAGGTAGTTCAGTATGCTGATGAGACTCGTACACGAACTCGCAAAGAGTTGACCTACAAGCAAGAGACTCGCAATCAGACGATTCCTTTCGTAAGTTACTCGACCGAAAAGCGTACCAAGGAAGTCAGCTTCACTGTCAACGTTCCAGAAACACTTGTTGAACCAGTTGTGACGACTCGTTACGAAACAGTTCAAGAAGAGGTCTCAGAACAGTACACAGTGAAAGTACCTGTTACCTCCTATCGAGAGCAACAAGTACAAGTTGCTAAGATCGTTCCAAAGTTGGTGCCCATCACCATTAATCCTTGCCAAGAGGTAGTGACACCAAGCACGGTCAGCTATGGCTCTTCGATCGGATACGGTTCCGTTGGACAAGCTCCAGCGATGAACGGCTACGGATGTGGGACGCCAACTCTCGCGCCTGTCCAAACGATCTGCCCATAAACCTAGTCTAACATCGTTAGCTTCGTTGGAAATCTCACAAGGCTCGGAGTCAAAACTCCGAGCCTTGTTCGTTTCAATACCCTGCGACAAACTCAATTTTGAAAGATTCATCGAAGGATGGTGACATCGGATCGATGCTGTCGAAACA
>CAYWNG010000071.1:14209-16972 GCA_964458685.1 uncultured Pirellulaceae bacterium | reverse complement strand
TGGCCCTTTGTTGTTATCGCGAACTGCGTACCCAGCCCTTCAGGCTGGGCTAGGTAAACGGCCAGGGCTTCGCCCCTAAAACCAAAAAGCGCAACTTCAAAACGAACGCTTCGGGTTATGAAAATCGTCCGCAGCATTGGTTTAAGCGACGGTAAGTGTAACTCGATCACCTTCCGGATGAAGCTCGATCAAGACTCGCTGACCACCGGAATCGAGACTTTTGCGTCCCGCTGCCAAAATAGCTGTCACCCAGAGCGTGTCCTGTGCCGTGGCTAGCTTCGAGTTAAAGTCGGCTGGCTGAGCAAGACCGAGTCGTATCTCATGAGCGGCTTGGACAAACGCTTCGATGCTGCGATAACCATATCCCGTCTGCCCCGAGAAGTAGCCCTGCGCATCGGGCGTGTACTTCATGAACAACGGGTTCGGTGAGCTATACCCGGAAGCGTCCGAAGCGAGGGAGTAGCCGCGATGAGCCTGGTCGATGGTTACTTCGCCTTCGTGGCCCATGTAGAAAAAACGCTGCTGTGAATGCACATCAGACTTGGGGGCGATCCACGAGGCCGTATAGATCGCCGTGGCACGATTGCCGCTAGGCTGATTTTCCCAATCGACAAACAACGTGATGGTGTCTTCGGTATCCATGCCTTGCGATTGAGCCAATCCAGTCGCCGCGCTGGCTCGCACACAAACTGGTCGAGCCATGTGCGAGCATGCCCAGACGCTAAAGTCGATGTGGTGCGAGTTCAGATAGTAACTGATGTCACTAGACTTACCTGCCCAACTCTTGAAAGTCTGCAACTGCGACTTCGGCTGACTCATGTAAGATTGAAAGAAACTGAATTGGCCCAACTGACGAATCCGATCGCGAGCGTCCACGTAGATCGGATCCCATCGCTTGTGGACCTCCATCGCGACCAGCACATTCTTGCGCTGAGCGGCTTGGATAATCGCTGAATGCTCTTCCACCGTTTTCACCAGTGGCTTGGCAACTAAGACGTGCAAGCCACGATCGATAGCATCCATGGTGATTTGAAAGTGTGTGTCATCGGGAGTGAACACCACAACAGCATCGCCCGCGTTCAGCCGATTCAGACCTTCTCGATACGCGTCCGCTTGACGCGAAACCGAGTCCGCGGGAAAGCTCTCGAACTGAACATCCATATCGCGGTATGTGTCCGCGATGGCTCGCTGCAAGTGGCGGCGAATCTCGGGATACTTCGTACCGTTAGTACCAGCCATCAGCAAATTGCCGACAAGGCCTCGCCGACGCAGATCGAATAAGGTCGTACCGATCACTCCAGCACGCTTGTCCGAGGCAGCCGTCGACCCAGCGACGTACCCCGTGGTGTACTCGCCCGTTCCAACCATCAGTACATTGATCTTGTTCGACAACTCGGTATGTTCCTTGCTAACTAAACAGACTCTGGATCGGGATGAACCCACGGTCCACGATAAGGTCGCGCGAGCAGCTTGTTGGCCTCTTCGTCACCCACAACGCGGTGCGTCATTGGATCCCATTGAAGCGTTCGTCCAAGCTTCATCGATAGGTTCGCAAGAATGCAACTTGCCGACGAGATATGGCCTTGCTCAATATCGGCGACCGGTCGCTTGTTTTCATCGATAGCGGCTAGCCAATCGAGCATATGCCCGCGCACTGCCGAAGCGACGTGTCTTTCGAGGTCTTTCTCCGTTTCATCTTCGGGATACTTTGCGTATTCGAAGAGCGCTTCACCGCTGATTGGCTTCGCGTTGCCTCCCCGCGGTGTGAACTCAAAGTTATTTACGCTCATCTTCAGCGTACCATTCTCGCCGTAGATGATGCCTGCCCATGGGAACTTGGGATCGGGAGCATCGCCCCAACTGCGATGAGTCCACACGGCGTTGACGTTGTCGAACTCAAAGGTCGCGGTTTGAGTATCGGTGATGTTGGCTCGACTTTTCTTGTCCATCAAGATGCCGCCGGAACTAGAGATGCGTTTGGGCCATCCCAAATCCAGCGTCCATCGCACCATATCCAACATGTGAACGCACATGTCGCCGACAATACCGTTGCCGTACTCCATGTAGGCTCGCCACTTTCGCGGATGAACGAGCGCGTTGTAAGGCATTTTGGGCGCTGGTCCGGCCCACATTTCATAGTCCAAATAATCAGGCGGAGTGCTATCAGGCGGATTCTCTTTGGCTCGCATGTGATAGTAACAGCAGATGTCGATATGAGCGACTTTACCCAACAAGCCTGGCTTCACGACGCGTTCGCGGGCGTCGATCAAGTGCGGTGTGCTACGTCGCTGTGTGCCAACCTGAACTACCTTGTTGTACTTTCTAGCCGCAGCCAGCATGGCTTGGCTTTCAATCACATCCACACCAGTCGGCTTTTGAACGTAGACGTGAGCACCTGACTTAACTGCTTCGATCATTGCCAAAGCGTGCCAGTGATCCGGCGTGGCAATGAGAACTAGATCCAGATCTTTCTCGGCCAGCATCTTGCGATAGTCGCTATACAGTCTTGGCCGTTTACCGCTCTTTTGTCGCGAAGCCACGATATCAGCCGCTTCGGTGAGCATCTTACTATCGACATCGCACAGCGATACAACATCAACCCGAGCGACTTGAATCAAGCGCAGGAGATCGACTTTGCCGTACCAACCCGCGCCGATCAATCCCACGCGACGCACTGGTCCATCGGCGGCTTGAGCTTTTAGGGTAGCCAGTGCACCAAGAGTGGCGGCTGAAGTTGTTAAGAATCCACGTCGCTTCACAGTT
>CAYWNG010000071.1:3966-14109 GCA_964458685.1 uncultured Pirellulaceae bacterium | reverse complement strand
CACTGGCCTCCCTAGGCAATTGGAGTAGCGTCTTGAATTCCATTGAATGTGGTGTCATTCCGCCCAAGCACTAAGTGAATTAAAGTTCCGCAATCCGACGCAACTATCAAAAATCCTGATTTCCGACTTCGAACTTCTCACAAATGCCCTAAAATCGAGGACTCGCATCAAACGATTTGAAAGGCCAAGCAAGATGACTACGGTTGCTTCTGAAACTCTGCTTCAACTGATCGAAACGCCTCTGGGACCATTCCAAGCTTGTTGGACAGAACAGGGACTCTACAGCTTTGAGTTCGTCCGTGGTCGGTCAAAGTCCAGCAAAGCGTCAAGCGCGCAAGATATTCCGCCGGGTGCGTTGAAGTTAGAACAAGCCGTCCAAGACTATTTTGAAACCGGCGATTTTTCTTGGGACCTGCGACAGTTAGATTGGCAAGGTGTCAGTGCGTTCCAACAAAAGGTCCTGCGTCACTGTTACCGAATCAAACCAGCCTGCACAATGACCTACGGCGAACTAGCTGATCAAGTGGGCAGCCCTGGCGCGGCTCGAGCTGTTGGCGGAGCGATGGCGAAAAATCGATGGCCCTTGCTTATCCCCTGTCATCGAGTCGTCGGAAGCAATGGCAAGATGACAGGTTACTCGGGTGTCGGTGGAATCGACACAAAGCAGAAGTTACTCGCGCTGGAAACTAAGCTAACCGGATAAGCATGATGTCGCTTGTGAATGAAGTAACTCCCCAGTGGCTGACTCGGTTACAGTCATTGATTCAAAGTCCTGAACTGTTGCCCAATCGACAACGCCTTCGAGCTCGCTACTCTCCAGAACTCGCTTACGGTCGACACTTCAGCCCCCCGAGTCCTCAAGCTAAACCGGCAGCCGTGATGGTTATGCTGCAACTTCCATCGATCGATGCCGATTGGAAAGAGGCGACCATACCACTAACCGTTCGTCCTAATCATCTGCCTGATCATCCAGGACAGATCTCATTTCCAGGCGGCCGTGTCGAGTCGGGCGAAGACCATCTTCAAGCCGCCGTGCGCGAATTCGAAGAAGAGTTAGGCGTAAGTCGCTTTCCAGGAACGCTGGTCGATCAACTGCAACCAGTCTGGGTTTTCAACAGCGACTATTGGTTAGTCCCATTTCTTTCAGTGCATCTGGGACCGATCGAATATCGACCTTGCGACTATGAAGTAGCCAGACTGATTCACATGCCTGTCAGCGAACTTTTGTATTGCGATGATCGCCACCAAGGGAATTACTCGCGCGGATCAGTCCATTGGCGAGCTCATGCATTTCGTTGCGGCGAGGATCTTGTTTGGGGAGCCACCGGAATTGTCCTTGGCGATCTAGCTGCGATCCTTCGCGAGATGGCCTCGCAAGAGGATCGGCGCTAATAACACGCGCGAGGATGAAGAAGTCCTCTCGCGGTTAATTCAATTTTAATCGACTGTTGGGCTACATCTGCTTCAGTACTTGACTGAGCAATTGGCTAACTTGATCGTCGGTCAGTTGATCGATATTGTTCAGCAGTTGTCCGGCCTGTTCGCTGGTCCATTGAGCAGGCGAGGCAGGGTTGGCAGAGTTGCTACTGGTCGAATCGCTGGTCGCTGAAGCTGTTTGACTTCCTGCCAAGCCAGTCGTTGCGTCTGAACTTGCTCCACCTTGCGAACTACCGCTCTGGCCAATTCCTTCGCTGATCTGAGCGATCAAGCCACCCAAGCTCTGACTCTTCATCAGCGCCGAGATTGGCAAATTGACTTCCATGTGGCCTTCGATCCAGTTGCGAAGTTCAACGGCCATCAACGAGTCTAAGCCCATCTCAAGCAGCGCTCGCTCTTCGCGCACTTGTTCGGCTGGCATGCCTAACAAGCTGCCGATCTTGCTTCGTAGTAACGAGCTGACCATGCGGAGTCGCTGTGGTCCAACCGCTGCTCGTAAGCCTTCGACACTGGCCACTTCTGTTCCGCCTGTTGCCACACCGTCAGTATTGCGAAGTAGGTGCGCAAACTTGGGCGAGACGCGATTGGTTATGCCCAGACCTCGCCAAATCGACCAGTCCATTCTCAGGACGCTCATCTGCACGGCCATCGTTTGAATCGCATATTCCAGACAGCTAGTCGCTTGCTTGACGGTAAAGCTCAACACGCCTTGACGCTCAAGACGCTCGCCCAGTTGTTCGCGTTCGGCAAGGTAACCCACTTCGCCTAGGTGACCCCAGTTGATAACCAAGCCAGGCAAACCTTGATTGCGTCGGTAGTGAGCCAAGCTATCCAGTAGCGCGTTGGCTGCTGAGTAGTTCGCTTGCCCAGCGTGACCAAAGACGCTGGATAGGGACGAGAACACGACGAACAAATCAAGCTGGCGATCCAAGGTTTGTTGATGGAGATTCCAACCACCAAGAACCTTAGGCCACAAGACGCGTTCCAAAGTGGCCCGATCTAAATCCACCAACAGTTTGTCTTCCAAGACCATCGCAGTATGAATCACGCCAGCCAGTGGTGGCATCTCTGCATCGATGGTCTCAAGAACCGATCGAACGGCAGTGGGTTGAGTGATATCACAAGGCACGATCTTAATCGTAGCACCGGCCGATTGCATCTGAGCAATCGCTTCAGCCGCGGCTGGCCGAAGCTGCTGACTACGACCGCTCAGCACCAAATGTCGAGCGCCGCATTGAACCATCCACTTGGTAATCTCTAGACCAAATCCACCTAATCCACCCGCGACCCAATAGGTCGCATTCGGCTTGAGCTGCAAAGGATCATAGCTACCGGCGACGATACTGCGTGGGCGTTGTCGGTACTGCACAACCACTTTACCAATGTGCTTTCCTTGTTGCATCAACTTGAACGCTTCGTTCGTGTCGGCCGCCGAGAAGACTTCGACAGGCAACGGACGAAGCTCACCTGACTCAAATCTCTCGACCAGTTCTTCAAGCATCACACCCATACGCGCTGGCTGTTGCTTAAACAGTTGATCCAAGTCGATCGCAAACAGAGCCAGGTTATTGCGGAATGGGTACAAGCCCAACGCGGCATCGTTATAGATATCGCGCTTGCCGATTTCTAAGAATCGACCACCAGTCTTGAGCACACTGAGACCCGTGTTGATTGCTTCACCAGGCAGTGAATTGAGCACTGCATCAACGCCGTGGCCAGCAGTTGCGTCCAGCGTCTGAGCTCCGAAGGCTAAAGTTCGCGAGTCCATCACGGTGTCGACGCCCAAACGTCGCACATACTCGCGCTTCTCAGATGTTCCAGCCGTTGCCAAGATGCGAACACCTTCGGCTTGAGCCAGTTGAATCGCCGCAAGCCCAACACCACCGCTGGCTGCGTGAATCAGCACCGAGTCACCCTTGCGAAGTCTCGCGCATTCCAGCAAAGCGTAGTAAGCCGTGAGGAACGCAACAGGAACCGCAGCCGCTTCTTCATGGCTGAGATTCTTAGGCTTGCGAGCCACCAACAATTCGTTGACTGTGACGTGGCTTCCAAACGCCCCGGGAGCGATGGCAATCACTTCATCGCCAACAACCCAACGGCTATTCGGACCGACTCGCGAAATCCTTCCCGAGCACTCTGCGCCCAGTTCGACAACGGCGTCGGTTAAGCCGGGATACAGATCGAGAGCTTTCATCACGTCGCTGAAGTTCAAACCAGCGGCAACAACTTCAATCTCGACTTGTCCCGCAGCCAGTTGACCACGAGCCTTCGTTTCATAGCGCAGCTCTTCAACACCCGACGATCGTCCCAATCGCAACTGCACTGGCAATTGAATCGTCGCTTTTTGGCTGAGCGGTTTGTCTAGTTGAGGCAAGAAACGTTGCGCGAAACGGTTGTCTCCGCGCCACATGACCTCGTCTTCGTTGTCTTCGACGATCAGTTCAGCCACTAAGTTATCCAGGTCGCGAGCTGCAATTGTCGGCGGCAAGTCCACCAACTTTGCTCGCAGTCGACCGTACTCGCTGACGATGACTCGCCCCAATCCGATCAGCGGCCCTTGAGCTACTTCGCATGGCGTGGCATCATCGTCGGTCGTTTGCGCACCACTGGTAACGATGGCCAAGCTTGCACTAATCGCTTCGGTAGCGTTCTCCCAAGCTTGCACCAAATTGAGCGGTGCCAATGTGGTGAGAATGGTGCTTTGTCGTAATGATTCGCACTGCAGTTGATTCACGGCGGTAGCATCTAAGCCCCACAGGTAGACAACGCCACTGACTGGTGTTGTTGCAACTTTGCGGAACAACTTCTCGAACTCATCGCGATTCTCAGGATCGATTTGATAGAACGGTTGCACCGAAGTCTGTGGGATCTGCGAATGAGATCGATAGATTTCGATCACTTTATCGCCTCGACCTCGCAGTCGTTGCGCCAGTTCGCGACCAGTGCGACCTTCATCCATAAACAGCAGCCAACTTGCCGCTGCGCTTGACGTCGAGTCAACCGAGGATGCCGCCAAAGGCTGTGCTGTGCCGGTCAATGAGCTTTCTTGATCGGCGATTGGCTGAGCTTGCCAACGATAGCTGTAGATCAAATCTTCCGTCGTTTCAACCGTCGAAGGACTGACCACGCGTTGGCTTTCAAAGCCTCGAATCGTTACTACCAAGGCACCCTCGACAGTTGTGATGTCCAGATCACACCACATCTTCTTGGGTGTTTTTCGAAGTACACGAGCGTGGACGATCAGCTTCGATGGCAGTTGCTTGAGCGAAGCTACGTTGGTTGGAGCGTAGACGACAATCTCACGAATTTCGGCTGGCAGATACAAGCCGTCGAGAGCCGAGTCGAAACAGTGGTCGGCTGCGATCATCGCATGGAAGCAACTGTCGAGCAAAGCCGGATGCAGTTGATATCCGCTGTTGTCCACATTCGCGGGCAAGGTCACTTCGGCAACAGCTTCTCCGCCGCGTTGAACACCACCAGTGATGCCTTGAAAGGCCGGACCATATTGCAAACCAAGCTTGCCGCAGTAGTCGTACAATTGCTGTTGCGTGAACGCTCGATTGCATCGCTGGCGAGCCGATTGAATGCGCGCGAACTGACTCTTAGCATCAACTGGGTCGATAGGTTGAGTGCTTAGACTAACTGTTGCCAGTGGGTTCCAGCGTGAATCGCCCGAGCTTGATAGTCTGCAATTGCGGCTCGCCAAGCTGAGCTGTCGACGATCTCGGTTCCATCGCGATTCGATCCACTGAGGTTGATCATCTGAAAGCAAACATGGATTGTGCAGTCGCAATCGCTCTAAACGAATCTGCTTGGGCTCGCCCTTTTCCTTGCCAATCTCCCAAGCTGCGGCGATAGCTGTTTCCAGCATGGCGGCAGCGGGATAGACGATGCTTCCGCGAACGCGGTGATCGGCCAAGTAATCATGAATTTTCAGATCGATCCGTTGTTGCCAAGTTGGTTGTACTTCGTCGGCCGATTCGCCTAGCAATGGATGCGAGATCTCTACGCGTCGCGTTAACTGCGATTCAAGCGATTCGTTCCAAAGTCGTTGGCATTGGAAAGGATAGGTCGGTGTGGATAGCTTGCGAGCTGGTTGGTTGTAGAATCCACTCCAGTTGATATCGAAACCGAGAGAGTACAGCGTGCCCAGCGACTTGGAAATGCACAGCAGATCGCTTTGCTGACGATTGAGAGAAGCCACGCTACGAACGGTCGCACCCTTAGCTTGGAAACACTCGTTGATCGAGTAAGCCAAAACTGGATGCGGACCAATTTCAACCGCTACCGCGTAACCCATTTCGGCAAGCTGATACATTGCATCGGCAAATCGCACGCTCTCGCGGACATTGTGCCACCAATACTCGGCACCTACTTGTGAACCATCGATAACTTTTCCGGTGACCGTCGAAACCAGAGTCGTATGTGTCGCTTGCGGTCGAATCCCGGCTAAGCTGCGCAGCAATTCGTCGCGAACTGGATCCATTTGCGGACTGTGGAACGCATACTCGACAGCCAAACGTCGGCAGAAGATATTGGCGGCCTCTAATCGTAGAGCGATCGATTCAATGGCATCGGCAGCGCCTGAAATCGTCACGCTAGTTGGGCCGTTAATTGCAGCGACCGCGACTTGATCCTCAAGACCACGAATCCACTCTGGAACTTGATCTGGCGATAGCCCTGCAGCCACCATCGCGCCTTGGGAAGTTGCCAAGTCCATGGTGCGACCACGATGGAACGCGACGCAACAAGCATCCTCCCAATTCAAAGCTCCGGAAAGATAAGCTGCGGCAATCTCGCCCACGCTATGCCCAACGATGACCGTTGGCTTAATGCCCCAGCTCTCCCAAAGAGCGGCGAGGGATACTTGGATAGCGAAGATGCTCGGCTGAGCAATCGAAGTTTGCTGCATGCGCGATTGAGCTTCGGGCCGCTCCAGTTCTTCGATCAGCGACCAGTCGCCGTATTTGGAGAATTCCGCGTCGCAACGCTTGATCATCGATCGAAACGCTGGCGAGTATTTTAGAAGGCCGCGGCCCATGGCCCACCACTGCGGACCTTGGCCCGAGCACACAAAGGCTAGACCCTTCTCGCGCTGAGCCGCAGAGATATCGTGATTCATCTCAGCAACAGAACTCTTGGCCAAAGTTTGCAGTTGATCAATCATCGCAGCATGGTCGCTCGCACAAACCGTTGCGCGGAGATCAAAGTGACTTCGACGATGTGCGCAAAAGCCAGCGATCTCGGCTAAGTGGAAGTTGCTGCCTGGACCCGATAACCAGTCGGCCATTTGCTGAGCTGACTGCTGCAACGCGGTCAGGTTTCTAGCTGAAAGTGGAAGCAGGACTGGGACCGACTGAGCCGAACTATCGGTCGATGTGGCGGTTGAGCTACCTGCCTTTCGCGAGGGCGTAGTCGAGTAGATTTGAGCGGCGCTTTGTGGAGCCTGCTCGATAATCACGTGTGCGTTGGCTCCGCCGTAACCGAAACCGTTGATCCCGGCTAAGCGAGATGTCGACGACTGCCACGCCATTGTTTGTGTCGGAACACGTAGACCAAGTTGATCCAAGTTGATGGCTGGATTGGCGCTCTCGAAGTGTAAGTTCTGCGGAATCTTTTGGTGATGCAGTGCGAGTGCCACTTTGAGAAGACTGGCCATCCCCGCGCCGGCCTCTAAGTGACCGATGTTGGTTTTCACAGATCCAACCCAGCAGCGGTCGTCGCCGGTGCGTCCTTGACCGATGACGCTACCGATGGCGTTGGCTTCGATGGGATCTCCTACCGGCGTGCCGGTCCCGTGAGCTTCGACGTATTGAACATCGCGAGGAGCGACCGAGGCTTTTTCGCAAGCCGCGCGAATCAGCGAAGCCTGAGCCTCTTGGCTTGGGACAGTCATCCCAGGCGTGCGTCCGTCTTGATTGAGAGCGGTGGCTCGAATGACTGCGTAGATTGGATCTTTGTCGCGAAGCGCTGCGCTCAACGGCTTGAGCATGACAACAGCAGCGCCTTCGCTGCGCACATATCCGTTGGCTCGTGAATCAAACGTCTTGCATCGACCATCGGGGGACATCACGCCCAACTGACTAAAGGCAACGTAGAAGTCAGGTAGAATCAGCGCGTTCACACCACCGGCAAGAGCCATGGCTGCTTCGCCGCGCCAGATGCTCTCGCAAGCCATGTGAACTGCGACGAGCGACGATGAGCAGGCTGTGTCGACGGCCACACTAGGCCCACGAAGATCAAAGCAGTACGATATGCGGTTGGCAGCGATACTCGACGATCCGCCAGTGTTGCTATAGGCATCGATAACGCCGCGATCTTGATAGCTCAAACCGGCCACTGCGTAATCGAAGCTGGAGATTCCGACGAAGACCGAAACCGACTGGCCCGCGATCTTTTCAAGCGGCTGACCGGCATCTTCTAAGGCTCGGAACGCCGAGTCCAGCAACATACGCTGTTGAGGGTCCATGCTGGCAGCTTCGCGCGGCGAGATACCGAACAGCGGCGCATCGAATTGATCGATGTTAGTTACGTAGCCGCCCCACTTGCTTTGAGTCTTACCTGGAAGCGTCTTGCCAGGCACGTAGAACTTCTGCAAGTTCCAACGATCCGCGGGCGTTTCCATAATCGCGTCAGTACCGCTTTCCAACATGCGCCAATAGCTACGCCAATCGTCTGACCCGCCAGGCAAGCGACATCCGAGACCGATGATCGCGATCGGTTCTTGCGCTACACGTAGTGAATCGGCAATCGATCGTTGTGAGTTAGGAGTCGTCATGATAGTGTTCTCATCACCTAAATGTTAATTCTCTCGGAAGGCTTCCGTGGGCGATAACTGAGCCGCTCGCCAAGCTGGAAGCAACGCTCCCAACAATCCAATCACGATCGCAAGTAGCAATCCCTGTGCCAAAACTGTTCCATCGATCTGCGGGCTAAGCAGTCCACGAGCTGCAGGAGCTTGGCTAAGTGCCCAAGTAAGCAACTTGGCCAAGACAATACCAAGCAGACTAGCGATAAGAGCCAAGCTACAAGATTCGCCGAGGATCATCGCGACTACTCGACGTCTTCGCCATCCTATAGCTCTTAGAATGCCGATCTCTTTGGTTCGTTCCATGACGCTCGTTAGCATCGTGTTCCAAGTACCGATCGTCCCTATAAGCAGTGCAATCGCTGAAGTCATCCAAGCCATCGCATGCGCAAGTTGCATTCGCGTGTCGGTCTCGACGTACTCTGAAGTGGTCAGAGCCAACAAACGTTTGTCCATCTGTTGTATTGCGTTGATGGCTTCGCCGGCTGACTTCTTCGAATCGCTGGATTTCAGGACAACATTGATGTACGTCACTTGCCCAGTCCGGTCGGTCAGCTTTTGGAGCTGCAACAACGGTAAGATCATTGATCCGTTCTCCCAAGTGCTCGTGCTCTTGAAGATGCCGGTCACTTTGTAGGGCTCTTCGAACAGATTCACCATGTCGCCAACTTTGGCTTGCAGCCGATCCGCTAAGTGAATACCAAGCATGATCGTTCGTTCTGGGACTTGTGAGGCGGCTTTGTCAGGCTTGTCGCTAGTGTTGGTTTCCGTTGAGGCTACCGAAGGCTTTTGACCGATAAACTCAAAGGAATCCAAGAGCCAACTTCCCGGTTCGATCCCCATCGTGGGAACGCCATAGATGCCCTGATCCTCGAGAGAAAGCGTGTCCAACATGACGCCAGCAGCGCGAGCCACCGGAGGCAGTTGTTGAATCTTTTCTACGTAAGAAGCATCAACCGAGCTGCTTAAGCGATCGGCAGTGCCTTGCCGCGAGACCACGATGTCGACTTCATGCGAAGCGTAAACATCAGCGAACGAATGCGTGAACCCCTTGGCCACGCCGAATAGGGAAACTACAGCGGTAATTGCGGTAGCGAGGGCCAGCAGAGTCAGTGCCGAACGCGCTGGGCGTCTGGCAAGATTCTTGTAAATTAGCTGGCTGAATCTCACGATAAAACTCGCAACTCGAACTACTTAAAGCTAGCAAATCTCGAACGCCACAATCCTGAACCCACTTACACTCCTGAACCCATCGGCGGTAAAACAGCGCGGTAAGTACACATAGCGTGTCTCACCGACTGTCGGGGACAGACCACCTTGTCTCATCGACTGTCGGGGACAGACCACTGCAGGATCAGTAGTATTCCCCGCAAGGTCCCAACTCACCAGCCGATAGACCGCATTCCAGCAAAACTTAGGCAAAATGGGATGAAATTACAGGCGTTCTGGCGGCGGTTGAAAAGCCCCCAATCAGAAACTGCGTACTGTTATTGACTCCCAAGCTAAATCCGGGACTTAACTATCCCAATCGTTTGTGCGTAACCAATACGGCCAGGCTTCTCTTCTGTTACAGTCGTGCGAATCGATTTTTCGGATTTTTGATTGCTAAGACCACTTCAATCCGCAATTCGCAAACCGAATGTGCCTCATCGAAGCCAGCTAGGGGGTTGGATAACCCTTGAGGAACCGTATCAATTCTGCGACATGTGTCTCCAAACGACCGCCGAAGCGTCGAGCTGTGTCCCCCTGGTGCGCGGGCGTCGAGCTGTGTCCCCGGTGCGAGCGCCCCCGGTGCGCGGGCGTCCCGCCGGCGTCCCGCCCGCTTTGCGCCCACAAGGTTTTGCACGCCGGCGGTTTCGTCGGTTTGCTGCCTAGCGGGCGGGGACGCCCGCGCACCG
>CAYWNG010000071.1:0-3866 GCA_964458685.1 uncultured Pirellulaceae bacterium | reverse complement strand
GGTTCGGACGTTCGACACCGATATCAAAGTTGTATCGAAGACCGCGCTAATTAAGATGAAGCAGTTGGCGGGGCGGCTTCAAGACTTGGCCGATATTGAATCACTGCGAAGCATTTCTGAGCCAGAAGGGGAGTAGACTGTGGATCCTACAAAAGCTAAGTCACGAGGCATCAGTTGTGACATGTCGCCTTCGGCTGTCGAGGCTCGCTTGAAGGCGGTTGATGAATTGCGCGAGCTAGCGATGGAACTCAGCAGCGCCCAACGATTAGGACCAGTCGAAG
The DNA here is from genome assembly GCA_964458685.1 of uncultured Pirellulaceae bacterium. Lineage (GTDB taxonomy): Bacteria > Planctomycetota > Planctomycetia > Pirellulales > Pirellulaceae > Aureliella. The sequence goes on along the minus strand of CAYWNG010000071.1, from coordinate 3,585 downwards.
TACAGGTGAATGCCTCAGATTTGCCCCCCAGGTCACCGATTCCACCATCGAAGCTTGCTGAGTAAACTTCATGGCGGAATCAACTCACATGAAGTCGAGAGCGACTCGGAGGCTTGAGTAGCTCGACGACGTGTCCATCCAGATCTTTGACAACGGCACGTCTACCCCATTCGCTGTCGGCAGAGGGAGATATCAATTCTGCCCCCATAGCGACTAGCATGGTTACGATTGAATCAACATCATCAACAGAGAAGCCAATACGCGTCCCGGTGGTTGGCGGATGATTACCCAGCGGGTAAATCTCGAAAACGAATCCGTCTACACAAGACGAGTAGTGTTCTGGCCCCGTTCCGTGTCGATGCTTTGTGAAGAGTAATCCCATCTCTGCATAGAATTTTGACGCTCGATCGATATCCGGCGACCTAAGAACCAGAAGGTTCATCAATGGTGGTGGCACTGTCATGTTTTGAGATTGAGTCTTTGCAATAACATCGGTCGCCGCGGAATTACGCGTACAGTGGCTACGCATACTTGGCGACGCCAATGTATTCATCGAATGCTGAGCGTTCGTCAGGGTCGAGGCTTTCCCGATGGTACCGCAAAGAGAATCCGCCGTACAGCGTTCCATGATCGTTGATCATCCAGTCAATCACATCCGCACTAGCAATCTCGAATACCTGACCGACCTTCAATAATGAAATGGTCGGTGGAATCTCGAAGAGTTCAGCGGTGAATCCTTCGCCAAGAGCAGTTGTGTTATACAGCCAGACACATCCGCGACTTTGACCGTCGTGAAGTTCAGTTTTTATTGAGCAGACATCGGAATCGTATCGAGTCAACATCGAACGAAAGTCGTCGAGTGTTTCGCGAGCTTTGGCTACACAATCCAGATACGCTGGGTCGGAATCGCTAAACATGTTCACTCGCGCGCCGGGATCAAGATCAGGCTTTCGATTGAGCTCGCGGCGAAGCATCTGCCATTCGTACCAGCAGTTTTCGGGATCAATGTCGTCGTATCCACGAGATTCAGCCAACTTCGCAGCATGGGATGTGCTCATCATGACGCAAGTAGCGTTGTCTCGTATCGCAATAACTTCGTCTGCTGTGAGCGGTGTCCCCTTCTGATCCTCAGCGGCAATCAAGATCGCTCCCAGCGCGGGGATGAACACCGGAATTAGTTCTGCGTCTTCTGTCATGTTGCACGTTCAACTAGATAGCTCTTGGTTTCTTGTATTGCAAAGTCTGAAACTATTTTACCACGAAGGAATCAATGATAACCAAGAAATCAATCAAAGCTTCTCTGCTGTCTGCATTGGCAGAAACATCCGGTCGGCTAGCTTCGGTAGCGAAAGAAAACCAAACTTCCCACAAAATCGCGTTGCGGCCACACCTTTGGAGTCTACGATGATCAGACTGGCCGCAATCTCCTTTGCAACTCTTGCACATCGTGTAATTGCATCTGCCAACAGCAATGCCCCAAGGCCAGGAAAGTTGATGTCGCGCGCCAGTCTTCCGATAAGGATCGCAGGAATTTCGGGATAACGTGGCAGCTTCTTCCTCACCTCTACGGGCAATTCAGAAAGCGAGACCGAAGCAGCGCAGAGAGTATAGTAGCCAATGATCCGATTTGGCTCGGTGCGTTCCACAAGCACAAAAACGGCTGATACCTTGCGCTTCACATCTTGCGATGCGTACTTAACAAGATAATCGTTGAGAACCGGTACGCCACAATCAAATTGTGTTCGATCATGATGACTGCCAAGGGATTCACAAACATAGTCTCTCATCGACTCTCGACTCGCTTGCGATGCTGCTCCATGGCCGTCTTCAACTTCTTATTCGGCTTCTTGGGCGACAAAAGTGCATCGACAAGTATTCGGCTTTGCGTTTGGTCAAGGTACAGCTTCTCATGCTCTTCAATGACCTTCTTCGCTGCAACCTCAACGTGAGCGAGTACAAAATCAGATACGGTCCTTCCGCTAACGGCGGCGGCTCGCTCGATGAGCTCTTTCTGCTCTTGGGAAACGCGTGTCTCGATTCTAGCTGACTTAGGGGAAGGATTTGAAGTCGCCATCGTTTGCTCCTTGAATGACTACAGTTGTACGGCATTTTTCCGTACATGTCAATTTTCCTTTGTGCTGGCTAGCTGTGTTTGGCGTGTTGCGAGGCCCGACAAACGGTATTCAAGCTGTGTGAGTTGAATCATGAAATTCCTTTTTGCTATCCGAACTTGTTTAGGCCTCTGCACACGCCCTACGGGCTTTGACAGCATTACTGTAGAGCCTATTCATCCTACGACTCCTTTGGGGTTCGTCGCGGTCGTAGCAGCCTAGCGAATTGAGCGGCATAAATGGGTCCAACCTACCCGATACCTATTGATGGTGTCTTGAAAACCAAGTTTTGCTTAGGCCGTGCACCTTATGCCACGCTCTGTATTAATCGTTTGCTTGTTGCTCGTGATGTGCGGATGCCGTTCGCGGCCTATCACCACCATCATGCGTGGAACGATGAACATGACTGGCAACATGAAAATGTCCGGGGACATGCGGACAACGATGCGCACCGATAACACGGCCTCGCATCTTGTCAGCGTACCAGTTTATGGAACCGCCTCAAAAGAATGCGGTCGTGTTTGCGTCGTCGATGTCGATGGTTTGCTAGTCAACAAGAACATGAGCGGCTTGGGATCGATGGGTGAAAATCCTGTTGCCCTCTTCCGCGAAAAACTAGACGCAATCGCATCGGACTCTTCCATTCGCGCCGTTGTCTTGCGAATCAACAGCAGCGGCGGCGGTGTTACAGCCTCGGACATGATGGCTCGCGATCTTGAACAGATTGTTCGTAGCAAAGGCATTCCCGTCGTAGCCTGCATCATGGAAACAGGAACTGGCGGAGCGTACTATTTGGCTGTCGGTGCAGACCAGGTGATCGCTCATCCCACAGCGATCGTTGGCGGCGTAGGCGTGATCTTGAATGTCTACAACCTTGAAGACATGATGGGGCAATTTGGAATCACTCCAATCCCCGTCAAAGCCGGCGACAAGATCGACATGGGAACGCCACTTCGGCCGATGGATGAATCCGAACGAGCCGCGCTGAAGCAACTGGCTAGCCAACTGCACACGCGCTTTACCGACCGAGTCAAACAGAGTCGTAAGCTAAACGATAACTCCGTACTGTTCGATGGAAGCGTGATCACCGGTAGTGAAGCTCAGAAACTTGGCTTGGTCGATCAAGTCGGTTACCTAGACGACGCCATCATCGCCGCTCGGCAGTTGGCCAGCCTTCCCGAGAAGGCTCCAGTCGTTATGCTCCGCCGCGACAATGATCGAGCCTACACCGCGCTGGATGTGACGCCCAACACGCCTACAACAAGTTCGATTCTTCCGCTGAAAGTTCCCGGCTTGGATCGCGCTAGCCTACCGACTTTCTTGTACCTGTGGCAGCCTGAACCTACCAATCAATAGTTAGGCAAGCAGTTAGCAGTTAGCAGTTAGCAGTTAGCAGTTAGCAGTTGCAACCCGACTGAACGTGAATCTCCGTTAAAGAAAAAGAACAGTCGCCTTCGGCTTGCCGTTAAACAAC
>CAYWNG010000070.1:9539-17062 GCA_964458685.1 uncultured Pirellulaceae bacterium | reverse complement strand
CGTTGCAGCGCGTTGGCGCGCCGCGCGAAATCGGCGAAGCCAGCGTCTTCCTGTGCGGCGACGAAGCCTCTTACATCACTGGTGCGGAATTGCTGGTGGACGGCGGCTGGAAAAGCGCCGTGTATCATTCCCCGACCTTCTGTCGTCAGAGCGCGAAACACGGAGGTTCCCATCCGAGAAAGCTCGAGTGTCATCGGCACTTGCTGTGTGCCATAGGCTGGACCAACGCCCGAAGGAATATGTGCCTTCTTTACAAACAGTTCTTCGCCAGGAAGCCCCACGCTCAAGACCTGGATCGTATCAAACGGCATCACAGAGACAACAACAAGATCGCCAGTGACCTTTGTCAGCCCTCGACTCTTGAGTGATTCACTACGCAACTTTACAGTGATAGGATCGGTCGCGTTATTTATGATAGTGGCGATTTTTTCTTGCAAACTATCCCCTAGCCCAGCAAGATCCATTGTGACGCTTGCTTGCAGTATTCCGCCTTCAACCAATTCTGCGGCCTTCTCGCCAGGATTTTGCAACTGGTAACGCAACAGACTAAAGACTGGTTTATCACCTCGGTAAGCCACGGAAAGTGAATTGGGGAAGTAATACCATCGGAACGGATCCTCATGGTCCATGATTACGGTTATGTCCACAGGCATCGCCTTAGAGGCACCAGGGCGCTTGATGGACAGTGTTACTGTATGCTGGTGCGCTCCGCAGAAGCTTGGAGCAGCGCGCACCGCATTTGTCATAATAAACAACAATAGACCTAAGCATAGAAAATGGCGTAGGGACATGAGAACTCCGAGGTATGTTTGAATTTGGATGAGATGGGTTCCTGTTGGGGCGAAGTATCTGTCTCCGCCCTAACTGAGAAACTATTTCTGGATGCCTATCCCAATCGAGAATCTTCGATCGGGATCTTACTGAGGCTCACTATTCAGAAGTTCTGCGAGATCCACAAAGCTCTTGTCAAGCTTCGGAAATGAACGCGGCACTACCGGGTTGCCTTCAGTCTTCAGACTCAAATTCAAATCAAAGGACAGATCACTGGCAGGATTCGCGATCAACAGGACGTTTGCAGTTGAATTCCATTCAACCTGGCCAGCCGATGATTTGTTGGGAGACTTAACCCAGCGGACGTTGATTCTCTCCGTCTTAGAAAAATTCTGCTTCGTATTATCCCAACCCGGGTAGGATAGAGCAGCGTTGAGATAGTCGCTGGGATTGTTGAATACGACTCCCGATGTATCCAACTCAACAACGTTTAGTGCGGCTAAAGGGCTCGCGAATCGACCTTCTCCACTCGACACTGGAACTTCGTCGGGTGGTAAAGTAAACGATCGTCCCTTAAGTGTCAGCGTAGCTTGTGTTCTAAGTCGTAAGGTCGAAAGATCCTTTCTTTGAGCAATAGCGCCTAGGGGGAGTATAAAGCTATTGACTGGGCTGCTACCTCTAACCCAAGTTCCGTTGACGAGCCCCGGAACAGGCTGCTGCTTGTCTGGCACCCACTTCATCAACCACTTGCTTTGACTACCAACTTGAAACGGCTTGCTTTCACCATCCTTTGTTTGAATCATCTCAATCTGTAGGTCGACACTCCCTAGGCCCCAATCGCTCGGAACAGCAAGCGTAGGCGGGGCGAATGAGATACTCTCGAAACCCTTGTCTTCCGCGTACGCAAAGATTCCCCACTGTTGAAGTTGACTCTTCACGCTCGGAGACATCTCCATTGAGTCGTCTGCCGAAGCGCCCTTGGACGAATTCTCTTGCTTGTTGTTCTTCGCCTCCAACGCTCCGATCCAATTGCCGATACCAACGAATCCACCAAATGTCGTCTTCTTAGTGATGCGTTTGCGGAATGAGAAATCAACTTCGAACTTCTTTCGCTTCTCGTCGATTGAGTTAAAGTACGAAGTGTTGACTTGGACAGCTCGCGGGCCATTGTGCGTAGCTTCAGCTTTAGCGGGATCTGGATCCTTCGGATCGATCTTTAGGGGCGAGACACTTTGGTCTTTGCCAAAGACTTGCGTATAGATTTGAGTCAGGAGGTTGTTCTTGATCTCGAGGATCGCATCGTCACCAATAACCGTCGGATCCAACACCATCTCTTCTTTGATGACGCCAGTTGACACAAGACTCTGATAGAGCTGCTCTGTCTTTACATTGTGTTTTTCGTTCCTGCCCCACCACAGAAACTGCCAACTCTCATCCGAGCTATAGTTTTGCGCAAACTTATTGACATTCTGAGTATTCGTAAAATCGACAGTTACCTTGAAGCTGGCGGGGGCTGTCATCGCCACATGCGATAGCTCATAGACGACGGCCAGACCCGTAGGACCAGTGACCAATTTGTCGAGAATGCCAACCCCCATTCGGTTGAGCGTTACGCTGTAAGGCATCTTCTGGCTCATGTAACTCGGCGCTAGTCCGCTGGGCTTGGACCCAGAGGTGATGAAATCGCCATCCGGAGCGTAGAAGTTCACTTTGGCATCCGCAAGCGGCACGGGTGTAACAACAATGTTTGCGCCGCTAGCATCCAATTTGGCGTGCTCTAAACACTTCTTTGCATACTCTTTCCATGCCTTCGCACTTTCAATTTGCTTTTTCACCTGAGGTTCGTTTTGGTCTTTCGCAGCTTTTGCAGCTTCCAACTCAGCCTCTTTCGCCGCTAACCATCTCTCTGCCTCTGCTACCATGATCTCTGCTCGCGGATTCAATTGGCTCGCAAGATCCTTTTTGAGAGCTGGCATCGAATCCTCAGGGAGTGCCAGGGTGATCGAAAACTGCAGGACCCCTCCCTCCTTCAATCCCTGCGCGTCCTGCATTTGATACTTGAGCAACGTAAACTCAGGCACACCATTCACCGGATCCCGAATGTCCTTAATCAGCGGAATCCGTGGTACGCTAGGAATGTAGTAGAATTTGTTGACATCCTCATGATCTCGTAGCAACGTCAGAACTTGAGGTACACCATCGATAGTAGCAGAAGCGGTAAATTGATCTCGTGGAGCTAAACTTGGGTCCGCGTGAACCGAAGCAGCTCCAATAGCGAAAACTGCCGGAGCAATCGCAACTCGCAGCCGCTTCATAAGCTGTCCTGAGAGGGTAAGCTTCATATTGACTTCTCTTGTCTACAAGGTGAAAGGGAACCACGGAAAGACCATTCACCAACGGAATCAACAGAGCGCTTTCCGTGTAAGGTGAGGAATACCATGGGGAATTTGGCGGGCTATAGTTAGTACTGCAATCCAGACTCACTGTGTGACACAAGAAACTCAGAATTCTTGAACACGAGCCGGCTCTCTCGGGACCACCGCGTAGTTGCCGCGGAAATCTCGGCGAAGTTGATGTTACTCTCTGCGTTTATCGCAAAGGTTTCTTGAAAATTCTCTCTCTTAACCTGTAAGCTTCACGGCTGGGATCAGTATTTCCTTTCAGAGACAACGATCCACTTTACAATTTTGGCGTGTAGCCATCGCAGTGAATCGGACCTACGAGGAAATTCAGGACTCGGGAGAGAATCACGATGAGTACTTCAATTCAAGGCAAAAACGTTCTGATCACCGGTGCCAATCGCGGAATTGGTCGAGCCATTCTTGTTGAAGCGCTGTCGCGCGGAGCCGCTAAGGTCTACGCAGCCGTTCGCAATTTGGATTCAGCGGCTCCCTTGGTTGCAGAATTTGGAGACCGCGTGACTCCTTTGGTGGTCGATCTGGAAAAACCAGCAACCATTTCCGCGGCAGCGCATGTAGCAAACGATGTGCATATCGTAATCAACAATGCTGGTGTCCTTCGAGCCAGCAATCTATTGAGCCCCGAAGCCATTGAATCGCTAGAATTCGAAATGAAGGTCAATGTCTATGGCTTGATCCATATGGCTAAGGACTTTGCTGGTGTGCTGAAAGCCAACGGTGGTGGAGCCTTCGTGCAACTCAACAGCGTTGTTTCTGTCAAGAGCTTCGCGGACGTAGCAACTTACTCAGCTTCGAAAGCGGCCAGCTACTCGATCACGCAAGCTCTTCGAGAGGTTCTGGGCTCGCAAAACACGCAAGTCGTTAGTGTACATCCCGGTCCGATTTTGACGGACATGGCTCGTGAAGCGGGGTTTGAAGAGGTTGCCGAGCCACCGTCGGTTGTTGCTAATGCGATCTTCGATGCCCTAGAGAGTGGCGATTTCCATGTTTGGCCCGACAGCATGGCTAAACAGTTTGGTGAACAATATGCAACCTACGCAAACAATGTCATCGAACAGGGCGTAACCGAAAGCTCGCAATGAAGTGCGATCTTGAGCTGTTCGCAATCTCAGGACAGGCCCCATGTAAGTGGTGTACGGGCAATCGAGCCGGACACAGACCGACTCACCCTCCACGTCAAGCGGTTAACAACCTACAATGGCGTGCATGACAGATTCACCACTGACCCGCGCCAGCCTGTTGTTGCGACTTCGGGATCACACAGATTCGGATGCGTGGAATTCATTTCTCAACGACTATGGACCAATGCTCTATCGCTTTGTCCGTAGTCGCGGCTTGCAAGACGCGGACGCTTCCGACGTTGTTCAAGATGTCATGCGAAGCGTTGGACTGGCGATCAATCGTCTAGAGTATCACAAGGAAAAAGGCGGATTCCGCGCTTGGCTGTTTGCCATCACGCGAAACAAATTGGCGACGCACTTTGACAAACAAAAACGCCACGGTCGCAACACTGGTTACCCTGCTCCCTTAGAACTTTCGGATCGCGAAGTCGAACCAACCGTCTCGATGGATCAGCAATGGGAACTCGAACACCAGCGACAGTTGGTGGAACTGGCCATCGCCAATGTCAAGCCAAAGATTGAAGCGACGACCTGGATGGCATTTGAACTGACAGCGATTCAAGCACTCCCGGCCGAGGAAGCGTCAAAACTCACGGGCCTTTCCGTGGGTGCCGTCTACGTTGCTCGCAGTCGAGTTACAGCCAAACTGCGAGTTGAGATCGAGCGATTGCAGGCTGAGGACTCGCTATGAGAATTCAAGCCAGACTATCCATCGCGGCATTCATCGGATCGCCAAAGACAAATTAGTATCAAGAGCCTACTATGCAAGCCGTATCAGGATGCCCCAAAGCCGAACAACTTGATCAACTCATTCGCGGTGAGTTGCCAGAGGACTCTTCGCATCTGTTGACTAGTCACCTGGAGACCTGTTCTTCCTGCCAAGCGACTATTGAGAAACTGGCTTCTGGAGAGATCCCAATCGGCACGATTGTTGCAGATCTATCTAAGCTGAATCCCTCGGACCAGTCGGACTATTGGAAAGCAATTTCCAAAGTCGAAGAAGAGCTTGAGATGGGCAAGCAGCAAAGTTCACAGATTCGTGCAACTCCTCAGCAACTCAGCGAAACCAGTGCGCCCGATCCAACACCTTTGCCCAAACGAGTTGCTACAGGTGACCTTGACTTCTTAGAGCCATCGGATGATCCCGCGTATATCGGTAAGCTTCAACATTTTCAAATCGCGCGAGTAATCGGTCGCGGCGGCATGGGCATTGTTCTCGAAGCCTTCGATACACACTTGCACCGCAATGTGGCTGTCAAAGTACTTAACCCGAGCTACCAAGCGAACGATTTAGCCAAGCAGCGATTCTGTCGTGAAGGCCGCGCCGCTGCGGCAATCTCGCATGAACACGTCGTACCCATGTACCACGTCGCCAAAGCTCAGCAAGGTGAAGTAGCTTACTTGGTCATGCAATTGATCGAGGGCGAAACGCTCGAGAATCGCTTGCGTTCGGGACAGCCTCTACCGGCTCGCGAAGTCGCCAGACTGGGCATGCAGATCGCCGCGGGACTATCGGCTGCGCACAAGAAGGAGATGATTCACCGCGACATCAAGCCAGCCAATATCATGATCGAAACGGAAACGAATCGTGTGAAGCTCACCGACTTTGGTCTCGCTCGAGCCAGCGATGACATCAAGCTAACGCAAACGGGAATGATAACTGGAACACCGCTCTACATGTCACCGGAGCAGACTTTGGGTGAGGCCACGGATGAGCGAAGCGATCTGTTTTCACTGGGAGCCGTCCTGTACGAAATGGCTACCGGCACCGCTCCCTTTCAAGCGTCGACTGCTCTAGGAGTGATGCAAAAGATCATGAATCACACGCCAGATCTGCCGCATCAAGTCAATCCGCAAATCAAACGTCCCTTGTCGGACTTGATCATGTCGCTGCTCGCGAAAAAGCCTGACGATAGACCCGAGTCAGCCGCAGCAGTCGCTACGGCGCTCGCTTCGATCGTCAACGAATATGAACCGATCTCGCCGCTGGAAACACCCAGCATTGCGGTTAGCGAAGTCAAGAAGTTGTCCGGTAGCTATCGTCGCTATCAACGCAAGTGGATACTCAGCGCTTGGCTCGTATCCACCGCTTGCGTGCTACTTGCGATTGTAACGTGGTATGGGTTGAGGCCCGACCGCGGCGATAACTTTCCATCCTTTGTTTTGGAAGGCAACCCAGGCACTGTCTGGTCGGTGGATTTTGATCCGACCGGACATCAACTGGCATCTGCAATCGAGGATGGCAGCGTTCGAATCTGGGACCTTGAAAGCAAAACACTTCGAAAGAGCTTTAACGCTCACCGTGGAGTTGTTTGGCTGGTGGCCTATCATCCGACTCGACCAATAGTCATGACCAGTGGAGATGATAGTACTGTGCGACTTTGGAATTCCGAAACATTCGACGCTGTCAAGGAATGGAAACTTAGTAGTGCAGTTCGCAGTGCCTCTTTTTCTCCCAGCGGAGATCGCATCGCTGCTGGAGATCGTGAAGGCATAATTCACGTCTTTGATATCGACAGTGGCGAAGAGCTGATCACCAAGACTCAACCTGGCTCCATCATGGGCATCGACTACTCGGCTAACGGCAAGCTGATTGCGACTGTCGGCAGCGATAAGATCGTGCGGATCTTTGATGCCGAGTCGTTGGCAGAACGTCAATCGCTGAGCGGTCACGATGGTCCAATCTATGGTGTCAAATTTGCTCCTCAAGGATCGCTACTGGCAACAGTGGGCTGGCATAAGAATGTGCGAATTTGGGATAGCGAATCGGGTATTGAAAAGATGAATCTACTTGGCAGTGACGGAGATGTTTGGGGTGTTTCTTTCTGTGGCGATGGAACTCACTTAGTTACCGGCGAGCAGATGGGAGCCGCGAGAGTCTGGGATGTTTCGACAGGCAAAGCTGTTACAACTTTACGAGGCCACACATCAGCAGTCCACAACGTGTCGCTCGACTCAGTCGCTCATCGCATCGCCACAAGCAGCCGCGATGGAACGATTCGAGTTTGGGACATGAGCAGCGTCGCTAAAGACAAACACTAGCCAGCAGTAACGTGATTTCCTGGCCACAACGAGGCACAAAAAACACAAAGGCTCTAGCACCGATATTCTTTTGTGTTCTTTGTGCCTTTTCGCGGCCGTAAGAGATTTCTTGATTTCGTCGGGGACCGAAGAATGGTGTGTTACGCGTGCAGTCTTGCAGTGCTCGAAG
>CAYWNG010000070.1:8346-9439 GCA_964458685.1 uncultured Pirellulaceae bacterium | reverse complement strand
TTCGTCGGGGACCGAAGAATGGTGTGTTACGCGTGCAGTCTTGCAGTGCTCGAAGCTGTAGTGAATGGCGGACTCTACCATTGAACAAAGTCACCTGGCAAAAGCACGGCTGCACACACCCTACTACTCGATTGTGACACTCTTCAAATTGTCTTTGGGAACGCGATCGATCAGCAAATTTTGCGGATCGACGCCAGCCTTGTCGGGGCGTTCGGCAACTTCGAACTCCATTTCATGAACCCCTGACGCAAGTTGTACTCTTTGCTTGTGAAGCAACTTGCCATAGCGCTTTCCCGGTTCGGGCTTAGCGAATGCGCCGATCTCTAACCAATCGTCCATCGGCACTGACGTTTCTTTTCCTTTGGCGTCAGCCTTGAACTTCTCGCATTCAATTTTTAACTTAACAAGATATCGACCACCTTCAATTGGTTTGGCTGAAGCCTCCACGGCTCGATTGCCAAAAAGCGTGATCTCTTCAAACAGATCTTTGATCACGTAGTGGAGCGATTCGGGTGTGTGAGCCTTCAATGCATCAATTAAGGCGTAGGAGTTTGGATAGGGCGGTCCTTGATAGGCATACTTCTGAATGACACTCTGCAACGCAGCGTTGACTCGATCCTCACCGATCAATTCGGCCATGTTGTAGAGTACGATGCCACCTTTTTGATAATGGATGTACCCTTGGTTGGGGTCAACGCTAACGAGCGGACGTTCCTTCAGTTGCTCGGTACCGCGTGTTCGTAAGTATCGGTCAGCTTCGTACTCAAGGAACTTGTGCATCATCTCCTCGCCGTACTTCTCTCTCATGACCATCAGCGCGGTGTATTGAGCGAGCGATTCTGACAGAACCGTAGCTCCCTGCATTCGAGCGCCAATGACTTGATGAGCCCACCACTGATGACCCATCTCGTGAGCCACCACATAATGAACCATGTCAATGTCGTCTGGTTTTTCAAGGTTTGCGATGAAACCAATGCTCTCTGAATAAGGCATCGTTCCCGGAAAGGCCTGGGCGAATTGCTCCACTCTTGGAAACTCGATGATCCGCGCTTGCTTGTGTGCATACGGGCCATAGTTCTTGGTCGCATACTCG
>CAYWNG010000070.1:0-8336 GCA_964458685.1 uncultured Pirellulaceae bacterium | reverse complement strand
GGACCAAAATTCTTGGTGCAGTACGCCAGTGTCCGCTCGATAGCTTCGGTCATCTTGGGCACATTCCATGCGTGCTGCTTATGGTAGTAGACCTCTGTATCGATATCGCCGACCTTCGATCTGGCAACCTCGTATTTGGCCGAGATGAACGAGTAGAAGTTAAGTGATCTATGATCAAGCTGGTAATGGAAGTAATTGCGACCATCTTGCTGCCAGTTCTTAAGCAGCGTTCCAGGAGCCACGGCAGTCTGATCCAAAGTTGTGCTGATCACTGTGTCAACGGTCACCCAGTCTGAATCGTTGCTAATATAGTGGACCATACAATACTCGCCGCATTCCCGCTCTAATTCTGGGAACACGGTGGCCTCGGGAAGATTGAACTCTTTGCGCCGCTTGGGGTTCATGATCCTTCGATTTGAGTCATATCCAAACTGGGGCGCAATTTCGTTGTTGAAAAACGTGCCATTCTGAACAAAGGAAGTCTGGCGAACTTGATTCTCAATGCCTCGATTTTTCGAGCTGACCGTAAACTTCATCTCCATGGACTCACCGATTGCCATTGCCGGAGAGAGCTCATAGATCCGCATGTTTAAACGCTTGTCGTCCTCGATCAACGTTGCTCGAGGAATATCAATGTCGGTTTCAAAGTACGGAGCGACGTTCACGTACAGCTTCTCGATGACCGACTCAGACTTATTGACGATTGTCTGGGTGGCCTGGAGTTTAACATTCCGACTCTCTGGAAAGATGTCGATATCGTAGTGAATGGTCGTGACCCTAGGTTGCTCGATGCTTGCAAGCGACTCGTATTTCTTTTCGTAGTCCGCTTGTCGAGACTCGAGTTCGGCCGCTCCGACAGACTCGTTGACTATACTGGTTTGGTAATACAACCAACCGCCAATTGAAACTGAAGCAATTAACGTCATCACCGCGACGACTCGCGAAGGCCGCGAAGTTCGTTTCAGACCTTCGCGACAACGCTGAGCGAGACTGGCGGGCGTGCCACGATGCATTATGGCGGACACAAATCAAAGCAAAAACGAAGAGACTGTCGTCCAGTAGATCCCAAATGCAATGATCCCCGGTTTGTATGGTGCAATACCGAACATATCTGAGTAGATGTGTGTTGGCAGAGCACCGTACTTAAACAACAGGGTATCCCAACGCAGCCAGCGCCAAACGAAATTGTTCAACACCACAAAAAGTACGAAGCCTGCATAGCCGACATACTTGTTGGGTGACAAAGTGTGAACAACTAATCCCACCATGATGAAGAAGAGAAATCGCAGTCCTTGCAATACGGCTAACTCCTGGATGTAAACGTCCAACTCGTATCGATAGTAGCCATGGACTGTTTGATACAGACAACCAGTGCCGATACCAACTGCGATGATGGGCATGATGACAATCAGCATTGCCAGAAGCCTAGACACGGCAAAAACGCTGTTGGAGCTTGGCGTTGCACCGACAATTTCGTTTAAACGGCTATCGCGATCCCGCCAAACCAACATTCCAGTGAAGTACGTAATCACGGCAATCGGGAACACAACTAGCGTCGCTTCAATTTGCTCTACGATCCGATAGGTGAGTGGAAAAGAGTACAATCCGTATTCCTCCTGCGTGCCGAGAAACAGCCCTAGAATCATATCCAAACTGGCAAACGCCAAAATGAAGATGTACGTGGCTGTTCGAACAATGTTCGTCACGTCCGAGCGAAGCGACGACCAGAACTGATCGAACCACTTCGGCGATGGTTTTCGAACTGGCAAAGCTGCAGACGTCAACGCGGGAAAGGCCTGCATAGATTCCACCGTTGACTCGCCAGGAGACTTGGCACTCTTCTTTTTCTTTTGAGACTTGATTTCGAATGAGAATCGCCAACCGGCTATTGCGAAGGTAACTACTGCGACAACCAACCAGATGATCCTATTCTCGATCATCCACATCGTTATCGGAATGGGCCGAGTGTTGAGTTCATCGACGGTCCAATACTTGGTTGCCGTTGATAATGCCGACGCCCCAAACGGATCGGCCAGTGCGCCCAGCATTTCGAAATCCAACTTGCCGATAACCGACTGACCGACGCCATAAACTACTAACAATCCCAGCAGTCCGAGAAACGAATAGATCGTACTGCGAGTTGCCGTGGAAATAGCGAAAACGATTGAGCCGAATAGAATCGTATTGGGAATCGCAAAGAAGATGACCGAGGTCAAATGACTGGAAATGTCAAAAGGGCCCCAATTTTCGGTGTCAGAAAGATGGAATAGCTTGGCAATCCAAACGCCAAGAGATATGCCCAATGTAGGCAACAATGCAATGATAGAAGCCGCCGAAAATCTCCCTAGCAAGTAGTGCCACTTCTTGACGGGCTTGCTGTAGAGAAGGTCCGACATTTTGCTGGCGAAATCGCGCGAGGCCGCTGAGTCGTATATCGCTGCTGCCATAAAACACGTGAGCGTTCCAGTGGCAGAATACCAGAGGGCTATCAGAAACGGAGCGTTCTTTATAGTGTTGCCAGCCGCTCCTGCAGATATCCGCACAAAGTCAGAACCTGTTGCCAAAGCAAAAAGAAACGCGATTACACCCACGAAGATGTAAACCATCCAGCCTCGCAGCCAATACCGCAGTTCAAACTTAAAGAACTCTAAGAACATAACATGCATTTTCGTGAGAGATCGATTTCGGACACGCGACTGGTCAGCAGAGGATAACCGTTAAGCCGCACGAAGATGAGCGAAGAAGACATCTTCTAAATTCGGTGATGCTGGATCGAATCCGTAACCTGGATCGCTGTTGTTTAAGATCCGAACAACGGGGCGACCTCCTACCAGCTTGGTGGACAACACTTGAAACGAGGATTGGATGGCACCAAGTTCCGTCTTAACAACTGTCTTCGACCAAACGCGACCTTGCATCGACTGCTCTGCTTGCTCAGGCGAGCCGTGAAAAAGCAATTTGCCAAGGTTGATGATCGCCATGCTAGTGCATAGCTCCTTCACATCGTCGACGATATGAGTCGAGAGGATGACAATGATACTCTCGCCGACTTCCGCCAAAAGATTGTAGAAACGATTTCGCTCTCCTGGATCGAGACCAGCAGTGGGCTCATCGACGATCAGCAGCTTGGGATCTCCCAGCAGTGCTTGAGCAATTCCGAATCTTTGACGCATGCCACCGGAAAACTGAATCACGGGTTGGTGTCGAAAGTTAGTCAAGTTGACTCGATTGAGCAGATTCTCACACA
Source organism: uncultured Pirellulaceae bacterium (assembly GCA_964458685.1). Lineage (GTDB taxonomy): Bacteria > Planctomycetota > Planctomycetia > Pirellulales > Pirellulaceae > Aureliella. The sequence continues at coordinate 5,089 of CAYWNG010000070.1, read as the reverse complement.
CTTCCTTACGATCTCGAGCGTTTTGCCCTACACCTTTAAGTGCTGCTAAGTGGGTCAATAATGCGAGTGCGCTTGTTCGAGGATAAACTCCGAACTCTTGCGGCAGATAGCCCAGAATTTGACGGACTTTATCGTGCTCGTTAAGCACATCAATGTCGCCCAAGGTTACGCTACCTGAATCTGCCGTTTGCAGCGTTGCCAACGTTCGCATGAGCGTCGACTTACCAGCTCCGTTGGGCCCCAAGAGCCCAAACATCCCAGTCGGAATGGTCATCGAAATGTCGTCGAGCGCTCTGACTCCACCCGGATATGTTTTTGTCAAGTTGCTGATTTTTAGTTCCATTGATTCCTCGTTTCAGTTCATTGGGCTGCAGCCTTAAAATCGCCAGTTGTCGCAGAGGGTAGTATTGAAATCCGGACCCTCTGGAAGATTCGTGCTTTTCGCGACACATGTGCATTACGGTTTTTTGGCTGATCCAAAAGCCCCGCAATCGTCCTCTAAATCCGATTTGGCGACAAATAGAGTATCGCAAATTGTAACGGTTGAAAGCGATGAACCTTAGGGGCGAGGGAAAAGCCGATTCCCCAATATGCCCTTTCCAATTCGCTGGCTGTGGAGATTTATTGGAACACCCTGCGCGAGATTTGGGAGATTTCCAAGCTGGGAAGATTCGGCTTTCCTGAAGCAATCTTCCAAAAACAGAAGAAGTAGGTCAGCCCGAATTGCACGCTAGCTGTACCGGCCACGGTTCATAGGGATTAGAACTGTAGGGTGGGTTGAGGCACGAAACCCACCACGCCCCTGCACTGCACTGTTTATGCCAACACCAGCCAATTGGTTTCGTCGGAGATCGAGCCATGGTGTGTTACGCGTGCCGTCTTGCAGTGCTCGAAGCTGCAGTGAATGGCGAACTCTGCCGTTAGACAAAGAGACCCAACAGAAGCACGACTTCACACACCCTACGAAACCACGAAACTGGCTTTGCTCAACCGTTTTCAAGCATCGACTGAATCGCCTGGCGATTCAATTCAGCGCCGGTTTTCGCGCCGAGCTTCCGCTTGATGTTTTCACGATGAGTATCAACAGTATGAGTGCTCAAGAATAGTTGTTCGGCTATGGCACTGGTGGCGACACCCGCGCCGATCAACTTAAAGATCTCCAATTCGCGGTCGGTTAGCTGTTCGATGGGGTCCATCGTAACGTTTCGCTTTCCTAACGCTTGAGTGACTAGTCGCTGAGTAATCTCGGGACTCACGTAGCGTTCGCCCTGAACTAACGTTCGAATCGCTTCGATCAACTTCTCGTTTGAATCTTGTTTATTCAGATATCCCAGCGCACCGGCTCGCAGCGCGCGTTCGGCATAAAGCGATTCATGAAACGCGGAAACCACTAGCGTTTTGATACTCGAGTCGAGTATTGCGATTCGCTTTACTAACTCTATCCCATTACCACTCTTTAGGGATATATCGACGACAACCAAATCTGGCTTAAGTTGATTGACCAATTCGATGGCCTCGTCCTCCGAGGCAGCTTCGCCACACACTGTCATATCGGATTGCGATGATATTCGCATGGTCAGGCCATCTCGCATCATAGGGTGGTCGTCTACAATCAAGATTCTTGTTGCAGCTTTAAACTTGTTCATGACATTTCACCTGTTGTGGGAATTGTGCATCGAACAGTAGTACCATGTTCGACATTGCGGTTGATTTGAAGGTCACCACCTAAAACGCTTGCTCGGTACTTCATGATGCCAAGCCCCAATCCACTTCTGGCAACCGTGGAACTCGTCACCTCGCTCACATCGAAGCCGATTCCATTATCGCGAACTTCCAAGACGATCTGATTTGGGAATTGAGCTAACGAGATACTAATATCGTTGGCTTTACTATGTTTAATGGCGTTGTTCAGGGACTCTTGGGCAATGCGGTAAAGCTGTGTTGCAATTGAGTTATCAGTGATCGCCCCCGAACCGGTGAAGTCAAATCGGCAGTGGATCTTCTGGTGCTCGTTCGTTAACTCAGCAAGCTCGGCCAGCGCTGATCTCAGTCCTTCCGCATCGATTTGGACCGGCATGATTCCGTGAGAGAGCTTTTGCACGTGTAGGTTGGCCTCGATCAAGCCCTGGGTGAGCTTAGCAACTCCCTCCTTGATTCGCCGAAAGTCGCTGTCATCTAGAGTCCAATCCACATTGCCTTCCACTTGCGTACTTTGGGCTTTATCAAGAAACTCACCGATCGCCCCAGCGAATAAAGAAAGGCCTGTCAGTTCCTGTTGAGTTCCATCGTGTAGCTCCTGGCCGATACGGGCTTGCTCATCCGCGGCAATCTCCAAGACATGTGCCTGCAACTGCTTGCGCACCGTCATGTCTCGCAAGATACCTGTGTACAAACCAAGGTGATCGACTCGACTTAAGGCCAAGTCAACTGGAAAGGACGATCCGTCTTTACGCTGAGCGGACACTTCACGGCGATTACCAACCATTCGCACGAGCTCAGTTTCAATAGGCTCAGCAAACACCGCTGCGCTATGACTACTGAAGCTTTTCGGCAACAGTAACGCGATGTTCTTGCCAATCAGTTCAGTCCGTTCGTAGCCGAAAAGCGTTTCCGTTGCCAGATTGACGCTATCAATGGTTCCGTGAACGTCCACGGTCACGATCGCATCTGCAGCGGTGTTCAGGATCGCTTGCAAGCGCTCGGCGCTTTCATGAAGTTCGTTAAAGTGACGAGCATCGGTTTCGCGTTGTACAGCTTCGGACAACTTGCGTTGTGTCAAATCAACGAACGTAATGACAACGCCGCCGATTTGAGAATCAGCCGTACGATAGGGCAAGATTCGCCGCAGAAAATGACGCGGCTCATCGGTTTCCACTTCGCGTTCCAAGGACACTCGTGAACTAAGTACCTGCTGGCATTCCTGAATCATGGAATCATCTGCGAACTTCGGTGCAATGTCCTTTAAAGGTCGTCCAATGTCGGTCGATAGAAGGCTCAAGAGCGATCTAGTAGGAGGAGTGAAGCGTTTAATGTTCAACTGTTCATCAAGAAAGATTGTGGCTATCTCAGTACTCGACATCAGGTTCATCAGGTCATCCGTAGCCTGCTTTAGCTCGGCGACGTTTTCTTGAAGCTGACCATTGACCATATTCAACTCTTCGTTCAGCGACTGCAGTTCCTCCTTGGATGTCTCCAACTCTTCATTGACGGACTGCAGCTCCTCGTTCACGGACATAATCTCTTCATTCGATGTTTTGAGCTCCTCATTAGAACTCTCCATCTCTTCGATCGTGCTGTGCAGCTCTTCGCTCATCGATTTCAGCTCGATCTCAAGCTGCTGAGCCAGCAGAGAATCCTCAGCTTGCACGACATCAACCTCTTTCGATCCCTCAAGAGACTCTGACGAAGTCTGAGGCTCATTGTCGCGGAGGTGATCTTGGAACATCACCAGAACTAGACCTTCCGCTGGGCCAGCTTCTTTCAAGGGTCGCACAGTTATGGCGCATTTGAAGTTTTGCCCATTCCGATTGACTCTCGCATTTGACTCCACCACTGTCTTGCCATCGCGCACCGCGTTTCTACAGGCTGCTCGAAGCTTGGTACGTAGGCCAGGCCGCGCCATCGCTAACAGGTCTTTCGTTGGCTCTCCGCGAGGAAATTCAAGATAGTTAACCAGCGGTCCACTCACGTAAAGCACCTCCAACAACCGACTGCACAAGGCGGCTGCGGGCGCATGATCGCTGAGTATTAGTTGCTCAGTTAGCTCTTTGAAGCTCTTTCGATGGACTAGCAAAGTCGAGTGGTGGGACGATACGCTATGCGACTCTGTGGCTTTGGTTAGCGGAATGCTAATCAACTCGCGACTGTGCGTATTAAGTCGTCGAAACACTCGCCACTTCTTCGAAACCGTCTCGAACAGGTCATGAGACCGACCTATTGTCTCTGATGGACCAAGAAATAAGTACCCATCCTTCGCTAATGAGAAGTGAAACAGCTTGATTACCTTCCTTTGCATCTCAGGCTCAAGGTAGATCAAAAGATTTCTGCAGGAGATTAGATCGATCTTGGAGAACGGAGCATCGCCGATCAGATTTTGATGCGAATACACTACCGAATCTCGCAGTGACTTGTTGATCTGATAGTGATGTTCGTCCAACATCACGAAGAAGCCTCTTAGTCGTTCCGGTGAAACATCGCTGGCAACACTGGCGGGGTAAACTCCTGCGCGTGCCGCTTCTATAGCATCGGCATCGATGTCGCTTGCGAAAATTTGAATCTTCACGTTAGACTTGGCCGCCGCAATCGCTTCGAATAACAAGATGGCAATCGAATACGCTTCTTCTCCAGTGGCACACCCTGGCACCCAGACTCGAATTGGTAGATCGCTGTTATGTCTCGCGAGTAAAGTCGGAATGATATCTTGCTCGAGGATCTGATACGCTTCAGGATCACGAAAGAAGGCGGTGACACTGATCAACAGGTCCTTGTACAAAGCGGTGACTTCTTCAGGTTGTCCTTGAAGAAACTCTAAATACTGTGTCATGTTGCCAATGTGCGCGAGCCCCATACGTCGTTGAATGCGACGAAGGACCATGGGTTGCCGATAGCAGCGAAAATCGTATTTCGTAATGGTCTGAAGCGTAGTCAGAATCTGATTGATCAAGTCGGACGATTGTTCGACGAGCGCAAGAGGACCATCGGCGTTGCTTAGATAAGGCTGCTCGACGTAGTTGACCAGCGCTGCTGGCATCTGATCCGGCGGCAGTACGTAGTCGATGACTCCAGTGGCAATGGCGTTGAGCGGCATCTGGTCGTACTCCGCGCTGTCGGGCGTCTGCGACATGACCATTCCGCCCGAGAGCTTGATCTCTCGAATCCCCAACGTTCCGTGACTGCCGGTTCCCGACAGGACGATCCCGATAGCTCGCTCGCCTTGATCTTTGGCAAGTGATCGAAGGAAAAAGTCTATCGATGTCTGCCATCCAAGATTTGTTGGTGGATCGCTCACCTGAAGCTGCCCGTTGGCCATAGCTAAAAAACTATTGGGCGGAATGATGTAAAGGCAATTAACCTGCACCGACATTCCTTG